>JAUPKV010000203.1 GCA_030837265.1 Methanobacteriota archaeon | reverse complement strand
TTAAATCAAATTTACTCTGGGAGGTCTGTGGACATGAACGCTAGGGAAACTGTTAAGGTGGATGCAAATAATGCGGGTAAAGAGATAATAATAAAAGGTAAAGACGTCAAAGAAAACATAAGCGATGAATATGCAAATGGTAAAGGAGACGGCCAAGTCCTAACATATTCCCCATCTAGAGAGGGCAAGTTAACCACAATGAGTACGACGCCAACCTGGCATTCATCAACAGATTTGTACAATTATTATTGGAGTGTTCAGCCAAGACTGTCAACAGAATCTGATTCTCGAGTTGGAAGTTCGCCTTATGATATCGATTTGATACAAGTCAGGGGAAGAGTCTGGAAGGATAATAGTCGAATAGTTGACCAGACACGGAGTACAATAGTGCAGACGCTAGTGTCTTTTGGCAATCTGGTTGCATGTTATGTGGTGGGCAGTATCTTGGAAGAGGAAATCACGCATATCAAGATGCTGGTCTGCAAAGTTATTATCCAATAACCGAAGATGCGTTAAGTGTGTAGGGTGAGCATGAAAAATAAAATTATTCTTCCTTTATTCTTTTTTTTATTAATGATGATAGCTTTTCAATTTTTTCCAAATAGCCATGCTTCAGACCGGACAATGAATCTTTTCGGAAACAAAACTGTAAAATCGATGGAAAATGATGAAAATAAAGTTTCCGAAGGTTTTGGTTTTGGAGTTTACCACAACCAGGTTCCTCTTGTAGGAATGAATATTACCCAACACCTGAAAGTAAACGAAAATTTTGAAGGTTATTTGAATATTGCAAATGAGATAAAAAAAGGAAATCAATACCTATTGTTTGCTCTACTAGATTATAAGCAAATCCCATTTTATATCAACGGAAGCAAAAATGAAACTCACCTCGTCAGTTTGGGGCCAATGGAAGGACATTTTTATCCATTCAAGATAGACGGACTTTCACCTGGTTCACATGATCTGTTGATCGGGGTTTTTCTGAACCCTTATAACCATTCCTTGAACAGTAGATATAGATATGATACTGACTTTTCAATGATGGGAAGCAAAAGACTCAATGTTATTGTCGGAAATGGATCAACATCAATGCCGGAATTTAAAAAACCCAAAACTTTTTATCAATCTTCGAATTTCCTTGAAGGATTGCTTGTTAATAAAGAACCTTTCTCGGCAAAATCATGGCTTGTTGAGGACGTTAAAAAGAATGAAACTCTGGAATATTACATCAATATCGGAAACAGTTCAAGAAAGAACCAAAGAACTTTTGCTATAGTTCAGTTTTTAGATTATAAACAAATTCCTATCATGCAAAACACTTCTGATTATGTATATTTTGGCCGCATAAATAAAAGTGAAGAGGGAGCGATTCCAGCAAGTCTAATTGTACCTGATAAAAATGGTGTCCATGAATTAATTGTTGTATGGGTATCTGATCCATATGAAAATTTGGAGATATCTCCAGGAAAACTAAATACAAATCTTGAAGGAAGGGTGGAGCCGAGCATAAGAATTGGATTAAATGTAAGCTAAGAACATACTTCGGCAGGCGTGACAAGAAGCTATACCACGTACGGCGTGACAAAAGTTATGAAACGCATTGAGTAAACACTATTCCGTCTGTTTGGGATAATCCTGCTGGTGATTTTAGCAACCATGGGTACCCAACCTTCACCAAACCAGCTGCAAATTGATTCCAAAAGGCTTTAACTATCCCCCTTCAGCTTGATGTCCCTTCTTTTGCCAAGGCGAAAAGCAAGCCATTAGGCTGTCCTTCTGCTCCGTCTTCACAAGTGGAAAAGGTCTTTTGCTTTTAGCGCCGGGGTATTGACGCTTTTCATTGGAGCTGGCCTGATAGGAGGCTATGCTCTGTCTAAACAAATAATTTCATATAGAGTATATCTCAAAAAGATCAGTGGAATTGCGCTTATATTGTTCGGTTTGATGCAAAAAAACAGATATCAAATATGTATCAGGAGAGAATATAGTGAAAAGATCTCATGCACTTCTTGGCATAGCCTCTATTGTCATGTTAATTGCGATATTCCTCTTTGCATGGCCTTATATCTTAGTAGGGGCCCCCTCCTCTCTTTTTTCTATAAGCAATAACGATAGCAACGAACATAAAGTTGCAATTGAGGTATTTGATTCAAATAATGAATCTGTGTTCAAACAAACGTATGAACTGGCTCCTGAAGCTAGTGTCTGGCAGCCTAAATCAACATGGTTGTTGTTGCAATTATACATTCCTCCTGGAAATTCGATAGAATGGACTTTTAAAGCTACTTTGGATGACAAGATTACGGACATACGTCAAATTAAATTGCATCCTTGGACAACAGCTGATGTTTTACTTTACTACGATGCTGAGAATCCGATATTTATTACTGTATCAACAGTGTGATCCTTAAATGGCTGATAACCTCAAAAACATAGATAAAATGAAAACAATAACTAAATTCTTGATTGGCTTTTCTTTTGTGATACTTGCAACATGTCTGGTTTTCTTTTTAATGATTTATCAGCCGGGGGCAGGTACGTACGTTCGCGCAGATAAACTTCAGGACCCACCAGAAAACTATACGGAATTCAGTTTAACGGATCTTGAGAAGTATCCTTATGTTAAAGAAGCAGTGATGAATCCAGGAAAAGAGGTTAAGGTTCCTTTCGACCAAACTGGGAATTTGTCGGAGTTTGAGAAAATAACATCCAAGAATGAAACAATTTATATAAAAGTGAATAACGAGTATTATTGGATACGTCCTTCTTCTGCTGATTAATCGGTTCTGTGAGATAGTACAAAAATGGTAATTATTAACTTTACTTTTAAAGAAGAGAAATTTTTGCTTTGATCTATCCTCAAAATCAGTGCCAAACGACCTTTCATTCTTCCTTTATTTGTTGATCCTAATGTACTCATACACCCGATTTTCATAATAGAGGAGGTTCTTATAAAAAGTCCGAGAAAAAAATTTGTCATAGGAATTCATCGGAATTTCTCAAGCTTTTAAGTTCAGAATCCTGAAAAAAAGAAATGGACTTAATACGAAGAGTGTTTTCTCTTCGTACTTCCTGTATCTCTCTTGTTATTTATTCTCCTAGTTGCCATCTCTCTCGCGTTATTTACATTATTCGTGCTGCGAGAATCAGTGTCCTT
>JAUPKV010000202.1 GCA_030837265.1 Methanobacteriota archaeon | reverse complement strand
TCCCAAGCCTCTGAGACTACGAAAAACCTTGCGCTGGCTTTTGCCTTGTCCCGGGAAGTATTGTATTTTTGATATTCTTTTTCATAGGCTTCTTTAATTTGGGCATAGTCAGCATCTTCGGGAACGCCCAGGACCTCATAATATGTTTTGTTAAGAAAATCAGTGAAAGGTTTTGGAGATGATGAATCGCCTGAACGAGTCTCCACTTCTTTGACCCCGTTCTCGGCTTCCCATTTCGCAATGAGGGAACGTACCTCTGTTTCGGTTAATCCGGCTTCTTTTCCTTCATCAATAAGACCGGCCTTTTCATCCGAATCTAATTCCTTATCCCGTTTGCTGCAAAACTCAAAGTGTTCCCTGATTTTTTGAATGCGGGGATCGTTTTCCTTCAGATACTCATTATATTCGCGCCGGTGGTCTTTTAAAATCCTCTTAACAATTGCAGCATCGCCTGAGAGGGTCTTCCCGAAGTTTTTAAATTTGGGGGCATTGGAGCCGGCATATTTCCTTTCAAAAGCTTCAATCTTTTTTTCAATATCCGGGTAAGGTTCATTCTTATTTGTTATGCCGAATAACTCATAAACAGTATGACAATGTTGAAAAGTATCAACTGTTTGAGCAATCTTTAAAAAAACATCTATTTTCTCACAATCTTTAATGAAATCAGTCATATACTATCAGTTGTCATATACTATATTGACTATTCCTGCTTCTTTCGGGCAATATTCTCTCTTTCTTTGTTCTTTTCTTCATCCGTCATTGACCCTTCTAATGTGACTCTTCCTTGCCCCTTTTTTCCTGTTTCAACATCAATCACCTCAACATCCAGAGTTTTATCCCTATTATATGTGTAAATGACTTTTATGGGAGTCCCTTTGGGTCTTGGTGGAAGGTCTTTAAGCACAAGTTCCCCTACTGGACAAACCTCAGATTTAAGTTCTCCTTTCCCCTCTGTAATTTCTGCTTTTATTGAAGTCTGATTATCATATGCATAACCAAATTGTTTTTCAATTGTACAAGGGATATCTGTCTGCTCCGGAATCATTTCTTCAACTTTTTCTTCGCCGTCTTCATCTAAAACTACAATTCCTAATGACTTGGCAACACACTCTTTAATTTTTACATCCGGCAGGCTACCTAAGAGTTTCTTTTTAACTTTCTCAGCTTCTTTTTCACCTTTTTCTTCTTTTACCTTTTCCACTTCTTCTTCGACAAACCGATACCTCGCTTGAAATGCTGCTCCTATTGCAACGCACTGGTCAGGATTGACCTCTGTAGAAGGTTCCTTACCGCTTATCTCTTTAATCAGGCTTCTTACCATTGGCATATATGTTGATCCGCCTACCAACAGAACCGTATCTATATCGCTCCATTTCTTATTGGCTTTTTCTAATACTCTCTCGCTATAGCTCTTGCATTGTGCCATGAGATCTTTGGAAAGTTCTTCAAACTTCTGTCTTGTTATCTCCATGTTATCTCTTTTTCCCATATGGCTGACCTGAATTTGTGCTTTTGGGAATTTGGAGAGAGATATTTTTGCCTTTAACACTCGCTCATATAATTCCTGATAAGAATCCGGGTCATCTTGCGGATCTTCCCCATATTTTTCTTTAAAAGCGCTTGTACACCAATCCACCAAAAGATCATCCCAATCTTTCCCGCCCAATTCAGGACTCCCATCTGATGCAACCATATTGATTTCATTACCTTTTATTTCTAATATGGTTACATCAAAAGTTCCACCACCGAGGTCAAAAACGAAAATGGTTTGATTTTTGCCAAGTTTGTTCATACCAAAGGCAAGCGCTGCTGCTGTAGGTTCATTCATGATCATCAAGACATTAAGACCTGCCAATTCCCCTGCTTCTTTTGTCGCTCCTTTCTGCTCCATTCCAAAATACGCGGGAACAGTTATCACGGCATCTTTTACCTCTATCTCAAGTCCTTGATTTTGAAAGTAGCTTTCCGCATCTTTTTTTAATTTAGCGAGAATATGGGCTGAAATTTTTTGAGGTGCAAACTCTTCCCCATGAATATTTAATTTAAAGCCAGGCTCTCCCATCCTTCTTTTAATAAAGCTAACCGTATGATCCTTATCTGCTATTAAGCGGTTGATAGCTTCATCTCCTACAACAAAAGTATTTTTATCATAAAAATTGACTACCGAGGCGGTAATTGGTTTATTCTCCTGATTTGGGATAACCAATGGTTTATCAAACTCGTCAATATAAGCGATTGCTGAAAATGTCGTGCCAAGATCAATTCCTACTACCGGTTTAAAATGAGACATGTTACTTCCTCCTTAATGTTCATTTTATGATGATGCTTTAGAAATAAACCGTTTTATAACAACATCTTGAGGCCTTAAAAGTTTATCGCGCCATGTAAATCCTTGTCTCACAATATTTATAATTTTAAAATCATCATCCATGATTTCAGTATTTTCTGTTTTTGTCGCCTTATGGATCTTGGAGTTAAAGATTTCTGAAGAGTTTTCAGCTATTGGGATCACTTCTTGCCTATATAAGATTTCGAGCAACTCTTCTACGATGTATTTAATGTTCTGGAGTATTTCTTCACCTTTAATAGATTGATTAACAAGTGATGCTTCAAATTTCTTGATGCTATCATGTAATAAAAGCAGATCACTTAATACAGGCTTTACTGCTCTGTCCAATAAGTCGGAAGCTTCTTTTTGGCGCCTCATTTCCTCATATAATTTGTCGAATGCCTTTTCTTTTACCGCATCATATTCAAGCCTATTTTGAATTACAGTTTGAATTTCTGCTAATAGAAAATTATTTGCTTTTAAAATCGACAAGACATCCTCTGCTTCGGATTTATGCTCCGTTGGCGTTTCACTGGGATTTAAATTAATTTCTTGTTCTTGTTTAACCTCAGATTTTTCTTCCACAATGGTATTTTCTTTAACGTCATCGGTCATTTTTACCCTTTCTAAAGTTCAAAATGTTCTCAGACTACTGCCAGTCAACTGAGTCGCAATATTGATAAAAGTACTTTCCAATTCAAAGCTTTCATTACAGAAATAATAATCTTTAGGTGAAGTTGCGATTGATTTCAGGAATAACTCATCAGCGCCGCTAACTCCTATGGTTATTATTCTAATACCTTTTTTGATTGCCAATTTAGCGGAGGATAGAGCACTTGCAGAATTATCAGGCGCACCATCTGAAAGTAAAACGATAACCTTCTCGTATTCATCTGTCACTAACATTTGCGTATGGGAAAGATCTATAGCTTCGGTCATGGGAGTGCCATTATGTGCATCTAATCCACTTAGTTTACTTTTAATCGAAGAAAAATCCTGGCTTATCTTGTGTACAATGCCACCTGGAAAGGCAATCAATCCAATACTTCCATTTGCGACTCGAAAATTCTTAAGGAAGCTTGTCGCAGCCTTCTTAGCTTCCTTAATCGCTTCGCCAGACATGCTTCCAGAACAATCAATTAATAAAGCAACGTCTATGCCTTTTGATCCTGTCAGCTGATTCAAGTCCGCATTCTCGATCATTCTCATGGGTAGGGTTTTATTGTTATTCATATCAACGGCACTTACTTCCACAATCTGGTTCTGATTGTATTTGTACATTACTTTGAGTCTGGTCTTACCCGCCGGCCGTTTGGGGATATCATATATCTGATAGCTCCCCACAAGCTCACATTCTCGCGGGTCTTCCGCCTCTCCTTCGAGTACATACAGATCCAATGTCTCCTGGTTGTCATAGGTCGTTACATAATCGCTTTTTTCTCGATTGCAGGGGTAGGGTGTGTTCTTGGGAATGATGATACTGTTATACAACTCCCCATCCTTCAATACCGCAAGACCGAAACTATGGGAGGTGACATTGATGTCCTGCATCCCAGAAGGAAGCGCCCACGTCTTTTTCTCTCCGGGTAATGACCATTTTTCTTTTTTGAGAAGGGCTGCCTTTACTGATGCTCCCAGTGCAACGCATTCATCCGGGTTTAAGGCCTTGCTCGGCTCCTTCCCAAAATACCCCTTGAGCATGTCCACCACCATCGGCATCCGGGTCGAACCTCCTGCCAACAGTACAACATCTATATCCTTTTTCTGGTATTTGGATTCCTTTAATACCAGGTCCGTCAGCATTCGGCATTGGTTCAC
>JAUPKV010000201.1 GCA_030837265.1 Methanobacteriota archaeon | reverse complement strand
TTAAATTTCATAGGCGCTGGCACAGTATTCACAAACAATTGCACTGAAATAAGTATTATTACGAAAGGAGTTTGAAAGTGGCTATCCCGGTTACTATTATGCTCATTTACTCACTCAACGGATTCTTATTAGTGTATAAGAACCTATGAGTTATAATATAACTTGTATAATGACTCTGCATTAAATCATTGATGACTATGTAGTATTTTAAAAATGTTCTTGCATTTTATGACGCATTGTGTTATACTATGGCAACTTAATCATTAAGGAGGTGTGAATATGCCAGAATGTTTAGTTATTTCTATATGTAACCATAAAGGTGGTGTAGGCAAAACTACAACCGTTGTAAATCTTGCTGCCGGATTATCGCGGCTTGATAAAAATGTACTTATACTTGATATAGATCCACAAGCCAATGCTACATATAGTCTAGGCAAGGTAAATCCTTATGAATCCGCTTTTACAATGTATGATTTACTTACTGACAAAGCAAAAATACTTAGTACATCGTATCAGGAAACTAGAGATGAACACGTAAAATTAGTTCCGGGACACATAAGTTTAGCTGGAGCTGAACATGAGTTAAGAAATTCCGCAATTGCAGGAGCATTAACACTAAGAAGAAAAATTGACGAACTTATACGAGAAACTTTCGACTATGTGTTAATAGATTGCCCTCCGAGCTTGGGAATTCTTACTGTAAACGCCCTTATAGCTTCAGATTACTATATAATACCAATAGAAGCAGCATCTGTCTATGCCTTACACGGTATCAAATTTTTGCAAGAGATTGTAGAAGATATTCGTAATCAAATCAACGAAAACTTATCTCTCTTGGGTGTATTAATAACTATGTATGACCATCGTACTAATATCAGCAAAGCCATGAGAACAGAGATAATTCGTTATTTCAGGAAAGAAAACGTATTCAATGCTATTATTAATAGAAACACAACTATTGAGCAAGCTACTTTAAGTAAGCAAACTGTGTTTGAGTTTTCTCCTCGCGCTGCAGGAGCTACAGATTACCTTGATATGGCTAAAGAGGTAATATCAAGAATTCATCATTCTAACATGGAATTGGTTAAAAATGGCTCAACTTACTAAAAGATATATAAGGATCAGAACCCATGACGAAAACAAATCAAGAGGATCTGCAAGGCAAAGTAAGAAAAGAGCTATCTGCACTTGAGCTAATCGGAATACCAGGCATTTCAACACTCCGCAATAAACCACTACAAGAACTCAATGAATCTGAGAAACAACCAACCGAATCCATACAGAACAATATACCCGATACAAAATCAATACAAAGTGATAATGTAACAAAGTCAATCACAACTGAAGAAAGAGCTGATATAAAAAGCAATTATCATAAGTTTGATAATGATGTGTCTGACATACTAGCTTCATACCAAACACCTATTGAACAAGTGATTTATCATAGGCTTTATCGTTTATCTTATGGGTACAGTAAGAATACTTGCCAAGTTGGCATGGGTGCTTTGGCAAAAGCATGCAATATATCAAGCTCAGAGAAAACGGTAAGAAAAGCTATCAAGGGATTAATAGAAAAAGGACATATTGCGATAGTTGACGAACATAATAACAGTAAGCTAGGTACAAAATACAGAATATTTTTACCACTTGAAATAAATGGTATTGAAAGTCGAACTATCGTAAAAAATACTGTAGTAGAAAATACTACAGTAAATAATACTACAGTATTTAATACTACACGTACTACAGTAAATCCTACTGTAGTAAAAAATACTACAGTTCCGTCAATGCCTATGAATAAACAATCTACACCTACTGTAGTAAATTCTACTGTAGTAGATTTTACAGGTAATATATATAATACAATATATAATAAAGACACTCTCTCTCTACGCGCTATAATTACTTCATTCTATAAAGGAATTGGCCAGGAAAATATTTCTAAAAAAAAGAGAGAGAGAGCAGAAAATAATATCAAGGAATTAGAAGAGGAAGGATTCAGTTTGGAAGATATAGCTTTTGTTGTTAAATGGACAATTGAAAATTCAAGAGAAAAACCTTATGACTTTTCTCTCATAAAAGACACTATAGGACAGGCAATGGCAGCCAAGAAGGAAATAGAAGCAAAAGAAACAAAAAGAATTGAAAACGAAAGGCTAAAAGCTCAAAAAGAAGAAGATGAAAAGAGAATAGTCGAAATTCAGGAGAAAATAAAAAAACATAAAGAAGGTCTTAATGAAGTTCAGAGATTAGAGCTTCGAAATGAAGCTTTAGAAGAAATAAGAAAAACAAAAGGCATAAAAGAAGAATTTATTACTGAATTATTTATTGAGGCTAAGGAAAACGAAATAATAAGAAAACAGCTTGGCATACAAGTCTCGGAATAGAATAGAAACATTGCTTTTATTACGAGCAACTTGGCGATATGACATAAACACACAGACCAATTATCCGAAAAGGCTATTCGCAAAATCTATCTCAAATGGCAGTCAAATAACCCGCATAAAAAGCGGGTTCTATAATTGGCTGTCCAATATCCGTAAAATAAATGTTTGGGACTACATTGATTAATTTTATATCTCTGCGTAATAACGTATATAACAATTGCTGGAGCCATAAATGGATTATATCGGTGGTATACCTGAGCAAGGACAATTAGTTGAAGTACGTCATCGGCGTTTTATTGTGAATGATGTTGTTAAGAGTGCTTTGCCCTCAATAAATATAACTGGAGGAAACAGAACACAAACTTTAATATCTTTGACCTCGATTGAAGATGATGCTCTGGGAGAGGAATTACAGGTTATATGGGAACTTGAGCCCGGGGCACGTATCTATGAGCAACTGACATTACCTGAAGTAACAGACTTTGATTCGCCACAGCGGTTGGATGCTTTTCTTGACGCTGTTCGTTGGGGTGCCGCTTCATCTGCTGATATTCGGGTATTGCAGGCTCCTTTCCGAAGCGGAATACAGATCGAGGATTATCAGCTAGACCCATTGGTAAGGGCCATCCAGATGCCAAGAGTAAACCTGCTAATTGCAGATGATGTCGGAATGGGAAAGACTATTGAGTCAGGCTTGATAATTCAGGAATTGCTTATCCGACATCGTGCCAGACGAATTCTGATTGTCTGTCCATCGGCATTGCAAATCCATTGGCGTGACCAGATGAGAGAGAAATTCGGTTTGGATTTCCGTATTGTGGATACGGAACTGATGAAACAACTTCGCCGTCAGCGAGGTCTGCATGTAAACCCATGGATGCACTTTCCTCGACTCATCACATCCATTGATTTCCTGAAAAGAGAAAGACCAATACGTCTATTTCGAGAAGTATTGCCGGCAGAGGGTGAATCAATATATCCCCGTAAATTCGATATGCTGATCGTAGATGAGGCGCATAATGTCGCTCCATCCGGGAAAGGCAAGTATGCCACTGATTCGCTAAGAACAACAGCGATCCGTCAGTTGACCCCGCATTTTGAACATAAAATCTTTGTTACAGCCACACCTCACAACGGTTATCCCGAGAGTTTCTCGGCTTTACTTGAGCTTATAGACAATCAAAGGTTCGCACGCGGGATACCACCAGACCGAAACCAATTGCAGGCGATCATGGTCCGGCGATTGAAAACGGATCTGCCACCTAATTGGGACGGTTCTGAAAGATTCCATGCCCGTCAGTTGATGGCCATTGAAGTTGATTACACAGACGAGGAGAAACAGGTTCACAGATGGCTGACGGAATATACTCGTCTAAGGCAGGAAAATGCCAAAGACCAGTCGGAAGTATTTGCTACGGAGTTTGTGCTAAAGCTACTCAAAAAGCGACTTTTCTCATCCCCTGCCGCCTTTGCCACAACTCTTGCCCAACATCAAAAGTCATTGAGCAGACCGAAGAAACTTGAGACTACCGAATTTCATCGTCCTTCCAAAGACATATT
>JAUPKV010000200.1 GCA_030837265.1 Methanobacteriota archaeon | reverse complement strand
GGAATGTTGCCAGCCAGCTTGAGACCATACCCGTATCTTGAAGCTTCTGCTTCCATATACTGGCGATACATAGTCTTTTAGCTCAAAAAGAGAGCATATACGGACTAAAATGCTCGCACGCACGTTGTGCCCTTCGGGTACTTTCCGCTAGATTTGCCGAGATGAAGAACAATCACGACAAGAAAATGCAAGGATCAAGAGAGACCGTATGATTTCCACTGGAGACTAAGTTCCTTCGTCCGCTTGCATGCTAGCGGACTGCTAAACGGTCTAAGCGAATCGATCTCAACCTACGGATTCCTGTTAACCGGTCTTTCGCGAACTAGTTTAAGTGAGATGATATTGCTTACCGGTTTACGCGAACCAAGATTTATTTTTTATACATATAGCCCGCATTCTGCAGGTTTTATTTTCAAAAAAATGTTTTTCAGGAAAAGGGATTTTGCAAAACGTAGTTCCAGAGCAGGCATTTTTTGAGCCATTTGGGAAAAAGTAAATATTTCTTTCTCTCAATCTTAATACTTCGACGCTATTTAGGGTTTTTTGTTCAAATTATCGATATAAAAATACTATTTTCTAAATTCATTACTGCAAGATAAGGAAATACAGTTTGCTAAACCTATTTATATCTCGCACACAGAAAGAATGATAACTTGATAAAAGGTCCTGTAGTCTCCTTATTAAATCTCGTTTTCCTATTGATTGGAGTGACCTCTCAAATAATGAAATAATGAAATGAACCGAAACTTAAAGTAACAGATTTAAAGTCCACTTTGATGCAAAAAATGGACCTTTCTCGCGATGTGCGACTTATAATCCTTTACAACAATCAGAATTTAATTAAAGGACTATTTGAATTATAAAATTCTCTTGTGAACAAAAATAGGGGCAGCGTATGCAATAATAATGTTAATAAGGATTGTTTCTGCTACAAAAAAGCTTATATACAAATAAAATAAACCCTACAACAAGACTTTTTTATTTCATTATCAATCGTGGAAAAATACGTCGTTTTTATTTGTTTTCCACTGGAAACCATGGGGTGGGGGTTAAAGCTCCATTGGAAATAAAGGGGTGTTTACCATAACTCTTAATAGCCCCCAAGACCTAGAAAAATTGTTCGAGGGGAATTATCTTGATATCTATTTCAAAAGGGTTATTTGCTGATCTACTAGCGCAAGGAGGCATATTTCAGTCCAGAGATGTCCTGCGCCCTACTTATACGCCAAGCGAACTGCCTCATAGAAATGAGCAGATCAACGGCCTGGCTTCTGTTTTAGTTCCTGCATTAAGAGGCGAAACCCCCTCCAATGTTCTAATCTATGGAAAAACCGGTACTGGTAAAACTGCCGTTGCCAAGTACGTAGGAAAAGAACTGGAGGAAGCAAGTTTTGGAGATATGAAGTGTACTGTGATCTACATCAACTGCGAAGTGGTAGACACTCAATATAGAATTCTGGCTCATCTCGCGAGACACTTTGATAAAGAAATTCCAATGACCGGTTGGCCCACGGATCAGGTCTATGCAGAATTCAGAAATGCTGTAGATGAAGAGAAACAAGTTGTTGTGATAATGCTAGATGAGGTGGACAAGCTCGTGAGAAAAGGAGACGATGTTCTTTACAACCTCTCCCGTGTAAACTCTGATCTGCTCCGTTCCAGAGTCAGTATTATCGGCATATCCAATGACCTCAAATTCACAGAGTTTCTAGATCCAAGAATAAAAAGCTCTCTAGGCGAGGATGAAATCATATTTCCACCTTACAATGCCGAGCAGATTAGGGATATCCTGGAACAGAGAGCCAAGCTCTCCTTCAGTCCCGGTGTTCTCCAAGAAAGCGTCATACCACTATGTGCTGCTTTTGCAGCCCAAGAGCATGGAGACGCTCGCAAGGCTCTGGATCTCTTGCGCATATCCGGAGAATTGGCCGAAAGAGCTCGCTCCCCAATTGTATCCGAGGATCACGTGCGTTCTGCCCGAGAAAAGATTGAGCAGGACAGGGTAGAAGAGGTAATCAAGACTCTGCCCACACAGTCCAAATTGGTGCTCTACAGCATTGTTCTATTAGAGGAACAGGGAACAAGAAACATCACCACTAGTGCTGTTTACAACATGTACAAACAACTCTGTCCTTTGGTTGAGACCGACTTTTTGACTCATCGCAGGATAACGGATCTCATCGCAGAGCTCGATATGTTGGGCATATTGCATACGATTGTGATCAGCAAAGGCCGATACGGCCGGACCAAAGAGATCACGCTCAGTGTTTACTCCGGCAAGCTCAAGGCTACGCTGCAGCAGGATTACCGGCTTAAGGTCTTGGACAGCGTCAATGTGCCACAGCAAGCTCGACTGGGTCTTTGACATTACAGGAAATCAAGAATTTATCTGGATTGAGCTGGAGCTGATTTAGCCCGTCTTCAGGAAACAATAAAATTATAAAATAAGGAAACATTTAGATACTTGGAGGGTCGCTTTGGGATTGAGGGGGGAACTATCCTGAAGATATGCCTGATGCTGGTTATGATTCTAATAGCAGTGGCGAACGGGGCAGCTTCGGATAATTCGTTGCCCTTTTCGGAATCCTTTCCGCTTAGAGAGATATCATCTCAGGAGGTCATGGCAAATGCAAATAATAGCCTCACTGTCTATGACCGTGTAATCATCAAAGGCGATTTATTTTTAAATAACGATCACGAAAATCCCCTAATAATAACAAATTCGGTATTCAAGGATAATGTAATCTGCAAAGGGGTAACGTTTTATGGTGATGTGAATTTCGAGAATACAACTTTTCAAAGGAATGCCATTTTCAATGAGACAAAATTCTTGACTGGGGCAAATTTCAATGCTACCCGCTTCCTGGGAGAGGCAAACTTCAATATGTCTCGCTTCCCAGATAGCGGGAATTTTGATTTTGCCTATTTCAATAATGTAGCCGACTTTGAAAGTGTCTGGTTTGATAAATTCGCAACATTTTATAATGCTACATTCATGAAAGACGCCCAGTTTGCCTTCGCGGAATTCAATGGTGCTTATGCCAACTTCGAATCAACACGCTTCATTGGAGGCGTCTTTTTTTACGGCAGTCAGTTTAATTCTTATTGCACTTTCTCCGATGCGCTGCTGCAGAAAAATGCTGACTTTCATGCTACAAAGTATTCAAATGGCGTAGGCTTTTTCCGCACGAATTTTTCTGGACAGGCCAATTTTGCTCGATCCCGCTTTATTGCGGATTCTATATTTTCTCAAGCTAACTTCAACGACATGGCTATTTTCTCAAATGCCAATTTCGATGGGCCGGTATTCTTCAATGACTCTGTGTTTTGCAATGATGCCATTTTCGACAATGCACAATTCCAGTCACCTACAGATATATCATATGCTGCTTTTAAGGGCGATCTAAAGATGAATAGCACAAAGATTGCCAGGATGGTGTTAGATGGCTCAGCCTTCGGCAATGGGTCTCGCTTGTATCTGGCCAAAGCAGATATCAACCGGCTAATCGTGAGCTGGAGTCAGATAAGGGGTATCCTCAGTTTTGACACTGCGGCCTACCTCTCATTGATCAAGAATTATAAGGACCTTGGCCAGAGCAACGATGCCAACGAATGCTACTATGAGTATCGATATCTAAATCAGGCTCGTAAGCCGATCGGCTTTTCCAAGTTTCTTGATACGGTTGCCTGGCTCACCTGCGGCTATGGAGTGCGCCCTCACTATGCGCTTTTCTGCGGAATGGTAATAATTCTCATTTTCTCTCTTATTTATTGGGCTGGCAGGGGCGTGGAAGGCTTTCATGACATTCACGGCCACCAGCTCATGATAGCTTCCCTCTTCTACAGCACAATTGCTTTCACTGCTAATTCAAAAGGGCTTCCTCTGCGGGGGCGATTTAAATACCTGGGAATTGCGGAGGGTATTGTAGGATGGCTGCTTATGGCCTTATTCCTGGTGACGTTAGGCAGGCTGATTATTGGATAAGTTGATCATCGGATGAGCGTCGGAAAGGTTCGCGAAGAAGTAATGAAGCAAAAAAAGTAATCCTAAAAAATTTCTACCGAAGCCTATCTGGATTTCGGCTTGCGGTTCTTTGCATTTGCAAACGGATCAGACTCGTTCTGGGCTAAAGAAACGTTCTCAAGTGTACCATTGATGAGAGTAACATTCTCAAGTGTCTGATTACCTAGTGTTTCATTAGTAAGAGTTGCGTTCTCGATGGTTCCGTTAATCTGGGTGGCGTTCATCGAATCGTTTGCTGCTGCTTCTTCTGTCCCGTAGGCGAGCCCAAAGACTTGAGC
>JAUPKV010000199.1 GCA_030837265.1 Methanobacteriota archaeon | reverse complement strand
CTTCTGAACGGAGTCCACAAGGTACCGGAGGAACTCGATATGTTTGTGGCAAAAATGAAACTTAAGTCAATGGGTATAAGCATTGATGAACTCACTTCTACGCAGGAATGCTATATGAGCGGCTGGGAGTGCGGGACATAATTATAAAAGAAGCAGCAGAGAATATTTTCAGTAATCCAGAAATTCTGATGCTTTAAAAGTACATAAGTGCAGTGAATATCGTCTCTTTCCAGTTTCGGAAAGTGATATTATTTACTGTACCTGATTTTTAACAATAAAGTAATATATAAATACGTTCAACATTTAATATATGTTTTACTTTTTTATAAAACAATTTAAATAGTGGATAGTATTTATGTATTTTTTGGAAAATGTCCAGAATCACTTTTACTGGAAGAGAAGTTACTTAAAAATCATAACATAATGAACAAAGTGCACAATTGAACGTCCAGCTATAAATTATTGCAGAACCTGCGTTTGAAAATAAGAATAGAATTGGAGTATGCCCGGAGAGGGTATGAAATGAATGAAAGGCTAAGAAAGTCTGGTATTGATATCATTGGGGATGTGCCCTGGGGAACACATATCTGCCAATTCTATCGAACAAAAGAAGATTTGTTGGACATACTTATTCCCTACTTCAAAGCAGGGTTGGAAAACAACGAGTTCTGTTTGTGGGTCACGTCACAACCTCTTGACGTAAAAGAGGCAAAAGAAGCCCTGAGAAGAGCTGTTCCTGATCTTGACATTTACCTGGAGAAAGGGCAAATCGAAATTATTCCCTGCACTCACTGGTATGTAAAAGATAGTATTTTTGATTCGGAAAGGGTATTAAACGGGTTAGTCGAAAAAGTTAACCAGGCCCTGGACAGTGGCTACAAGGGCGTGAGGTTGAGTGGAAACAATTTTTGGCTGGAAAAAAAGGATTGGAATAATTTTTTTGATTATGAAGAAGAAATAGACAAAATTATCGGCAACTACCAGATGATGGTTCTATGCACCTATTCTCTCGACAAATGCAGCGCAACCGAGATCATCGACGTAGCCTTCAAACATCAATTTGTTTTGATCAAAAAGGAAGGAAAATGGGAGCGGATAGAAAATTCCAGGCGGGAAAAGATACCCGAGCGAAAGCTGGCAGATGAGGAGCTGCGCCAGAGTGAACAGCACGTCAGGCTGAAGTTGGAGAGCACTCTTTCGCTTGATCGGAAGATGGCTAACCTGGAGCTTGCTGATATCGTTGATGCCCAGGCGATCCAGTCCCTTGTGGATGATTTCTATAAGCTTGCTCACATCCCGATGAGCCTGGATGATCTCAAAGGTAATGTTCTGGTAGGCGCTGGATGGCAGGATATCTGCACCAGATTCCACAGGGTTCACCCCGAAGCCTGCAAGCACTGCGTAGAAAGCGACACAAAACTGGCCATGGGCGTTTCCCCGGGGGAGTTTAAGCTTTACAGGTGCAAGAACAACATGTGGGACATAGCGACTCCCATCATGGTGGGTGGCCGGCATGTCGGCAATATATTCTCAGGGCAGTTCTTTTTCGAGGGCGAGCCTCTGGGCTATGAGCTTTTTCGATCTCAGGCGAGAAAATACGGCTTCAATGAAGAGGAATACATAGCAGCGCTTGAAAAAGTTCCGCGGTTGAGCAGAGAAGCTGTGGACACAGGCATGGCCTTCTTCGTAAAACTTGCCAACATGCTTTCACAGCTAAGCTACAGCAATATCAAGCTAGCCCAATCGCTGGCGGAACGCGATGCCCTGGTGGATGCGTTGCGGGAGAGCGAGGAGCGATTCAGGTCGGTCCTTGAGAACTCACTTGACGCAGTGTATCGACGAAACCTTCAGACCGACCGCTATGATTACATGAGCCCGGTGGTAGAGAAAATTACTGGCTTCTCTACCCAGGAGATGAGTGCAATGAGCATCAATGAGTCTCTTAGTCGCGTTCATCCCGACAATCGCCATCTGGTTACCGCGGGACTGGTTCAGGCATTCGATATTGGCTTCGGAACCCTTGAGTACCGATTCAAGTGCAAGGACGACCAATACCGTTGGTTCGCCGATCACTTCAAGGTAATCAAGGGTCAAAATGAGAGGCCCCTCTTCACCGGAGGTATTGTCCGCGACATTACCGAGCAAAAGCAAGCTGAAGAAGCACTGATCAGAAGTGAAGAACGTTTCCGTACATTAGCTGAAAATTCTCCTGACGTGATTACCCGGTTTGATAGACAATATCGCCATATATATACTAATCCCGCTGCTACGGAACCTTATGGTCATTCTCAAGAGGAAATCACTGGTAAAACTAATAGTGAACTGGGAATGGATCCTGAAAAGGTGAAATTATGGGAAGGACATTATGAAAAAGTGTTTACCACCGGAAAACCCGAAACAATGGAATTCCAGTATAAATCGCCTCAAGGAAAAGAACTCTACTTTAACACACGAATAGTACCGGAATTTGTTGATGGCGAAGTGACTTCTGTTCTTGCTATTTCCCGGGATATTACGGATATAAAAGAAGCAGAAGCTAAGCTGATAGAAGCACATGATAACTTAGAAAGCTTAGTTAAAGAACGTACAACAGAGCTTGAGAAGGCTTATAACTCGTTGAAAGAAAGCGAAAAAGGTCTCGCTGAAGCTCAAAAAATGGCACATCTAGGAAATTGGGATTGGGACATTGTAACTGATAAACTATACTTGTCTGATGAAATTTACCGTATTTTTGGATGTGGCCCTCAAGAATTAGGCACAACTTACAATGCATTTTTAAGTTATTTACATCCTGACGATATAAATGATGTGAACAATGCCTTCCTAAATGTTTTAAATGGAAATCCACACAGCATTGATTATCGGATTATATTAGCCAATGGAAAAGAGCGCGTAGTCCATACACAGGGTGAAGTTATTTTTGATGAGAGATATACTCCTGTTCGAATAAAGGGAACAGTCCAGGATATTACCGAACGTAAAAAAACCGAACAAGAGCTTGAGTTAAGCGAAGAAAGGTACCGTATAGTCACCGAACAGACAGGGCAGCTAGTATACGATTATAATCTAGAGAAAGACGCTACTGATTGGGCAGGTAGTATCAAAGAGCTTACAGAATTTACTCCTGATGAGTTTAGAAGTATGAGTCTAACATTCTGGCTATCTCGTATTCATCCGGAAGATCTGAATAAGTACCTGGAAAATTATAAAAAGCATCTGAAATCTAAAGATGCTTACAGGAAAAATGCTTACAGGGTAGAGTACCGTTTTAGAAAAAAGGATGAGGGATATATTTATTTTGAAGATAATGGGATCTGCCTGAGAGACACAAAAGGTAACGTAAACAGAATTCTTGGGGTAGTTAAAGATATTACGGAAAGAAAGCAGGCAGAAAAGAATTTTGTAAATATCGAGATTGCCCGCAAAAAGGAAATCCATCATAGAATCAAGAACAACTTGCAGGTAGTTTCCTCTCTTCTTGACCTTCAGGCTGAAATGTTCAGAGACAGAGGATGTGTTGAGGATTCGGAAGTTCTGAAAGCCT
>JAUPKV010000198.1 GCA_030837265.1 Methanobacteriota archaeon | reverse complement strand
GGAGAATTGACCTGAAAATAATTTCCTCAACCAGGCCGACGAAGAAGACCATAATAAGAGTGAGCTTAAGTAGATTTACAAAAGTGAGATCAGGAATAAGGTATCCTGTTCGGATGGTCAGATACTCACCAAGCCCCAGTAGAAAACTCAGAGGAACAGAAAGCATAATGTAGGTTCCAATATTTTTTAAAGAAATTCCAACCTGCTTAAAAGAATTTCGCTGATGAATTAATATAATTGCAACCGGGATTGCAAGAGGACCATAAATGAAGATAAAGCTATAAAGAGTAATTGTGGAAAAATTAGGCATTGCAAGGCTTATAAGTCTAAGAATAGGAAGAAGCATTAGTGCCTGATATATTTTGTTGATTTCTGTGTCTTTTACGAAGATATTAGAGAGGCATAAGGCGATCAGGATTCCTATATGTACCCAAACAGCTTCTTCATTTCTGCCAGAGAAAATTAGAAGTTCAGCAAAAGCTATGCATATCACCGGAATTGCAGTAAAAATCCTAAGCTTTTTGATCTTGAGTTTTTTCTGATCCGATCCTTCAGATATGTGCCTTTTCTTAAAAAGAGAGGAGAATCCTGGGCTTTTGACGGATTTTTCAGCAGGAGAAGTTGTTATTAAAGCTGAAATCAGATTTGTGATAAAAACTGGACGATTAATTCCTTTCTGACTTTTAATAAAATTGGTTAATTTTTTCACTGGAATTACTCCTTCTTAATATAAAGCAAACTAGAATTCCGAATGATGTTAAATATTTACATAAGTTTATACAACATATAACGTAGGAATCCTCTACATCCCTAATATCATATATCGATTTATTATGAATATCATATAAATTTTTATCTATAGTTTTGATTTTTTAATTCTAAGGAGATCATCTTAAAAAATCTAATATGGAAAAGTTATCTTCAATTTTAAAAAGACCGTTCTCATGCTATGATTTCTAATAACTTCCTCATCAGGAGTCGATATACAGGTAAAGTCAATTCCCAAGCCGTTATTTTTCTTCTAACACTTTCAAGAGATGCGGCGAGTACTCAAGAAAAAAATTAAGTCAAAATATTAAAAGTTTTAAGGAAAATTTTCATACTGTATTTGTGCTCCGTGGGGCTCACCTGGACAGAAAAAATAATGTCCCATCATTGTGTTTCTCTGGAAAATAATTAGATTTTTGGAAATTATTTTATTTAAATTTTATTCAAAAAAACTAATTTTCAAAGCATGTTACTTTAATAGTATAATTTTATATCTGTTCCTGCAAAGGCTCTCTCAATATTATTATTTTTTAGAATGAATTATGTCTTCATATGAGCTACAATAAATTTATATAATTGTCTTCCAGATGACATTCTAAATATTAATTTTATCATAATGTTAACTAATCATCAGATAAAAATATTTAATACATTTAGCATTAACTATAAAATACTTACAAAAGAGGGGGCATCCAAAATGAGTGTAGAGCAATATTTAAACATTTCTAAAAGCCGGAAAGAAAAGCAGAAGGTTAACTTGACAAATTCTAAAAAAATAACCATGATACTTCCTGCTTACAATCAGGAAATGTCTATCGGAAGTCTTGTACTCCTCAGTAAACTCTATGTTAGTAATGTTATTGTCATTGACGACGGTTGTGCTGACAGGACAGCAGAGATCGCCAGGAAAGCTGGAGCCGAAGTAATTATCCAGGGGGAGAAAAAGGGAAAATGTGAAGCTCTTAAGACTGGCTTTAAAGCCGCAGCCGATACTAAATCTGATATTATTGTGACAATGGACTCAGATGGTCAGCATAACCCTGTCGATATACCAACACTTGTTGCTCCCATCATTGGGGATAATGTAGAGATGGTCAACGGCAGTCGATATTTAAATGGTCTTGGTAAACATACATCGACCTACCGCCGTGTAGGTCAGACTCTTCAAGAAAACGCTGGTAAGGAGAGCCCGGACCTCAATATCACAGATCCTCAGAGTGGTTTCCGTGCCTTTTCTGCTTCTGCAAGTAATATATTCTGCTTTAATGCGAAGGACATGACTATAGAAAACGAAATGTTAGCAGATGCTAGAAGAGCAGGTATCCGGATAAAAGAAGTCGAAATCGGTGTACTTCCCGATAATGAAGCTCCAACAAAAGATCCGATAAAGTTTGTTCGTGGATTTTTAAAATCTATAGTTGAGGATATAGAGGCAAATACATCATTATATTACAACTCTGTTCCAGGTTTTGCCCTCGCAACATGCGGCTTCTATATGGCTTTTAAATTTCTTGGAGAGCTTTCAGGTGGTATCCAGAGTCTAAGCTTCATCCCCATGTTCGTGATGATTTTTTTAGCGCTTTCGGGGCTTTACTTGACTTTTAGAGGTATAGTAATGCATTCGATTGTAGAAGTAATCAGACAAACGGAACCTGCTCAATGATTTACATTTTAGCTACTAATTGTAAAACACATTTAGTAAGAGGTTTGGCCATCAGCTTAAAAAATTGCTGTTGACGATGTTTCTCCCTGCACTGTATAGTTGCAATTGTACAAACTTGAAACATACTCAATCCGGGGTCATTAAAATGGAGAAGAAAACGTTGATGGGCAAAAACCCACAGTATATAAATAAAAAAGAAGACAATTATTGTAAGAGAGATACTGCCCCCCAGAATATAACGGCAATACTTCCAGCATATAATGAGGAAGTATCCGTTGGAAGTATAGTATTGCTTACCAGATTCTATGCTGACCACGTAATCGTAGTTGATGATGGAAGCGCTGATCGCACCGCCGAAATTGCAAGAAAAGCCGGAGCTGAAGTGATTATCCATAAGACAAATACCGGGAAGGGAGGTGCTCTCAAGACCGGCTTTAAAGTCGCAGTCGAGAAAGGTGCTGACATAATTGTGACAATGGACTCGGATGGACAGCATAATCCCGCTGACATCCCGAAGTTAATTGCTCCAATTATTGAAGATGATGCTGACGTTGTCAACGGAAGCCGCTACTTGAATGGTCTGGGTAAGAACACACCTATATATCGTCGCGTAGGCCAGAGCATGCTGGACAGGGTCACCAATGTGAGCTCAGGTGTCAAAATTACCGATTCTCAGAGCGGTTTCCGTGCTTTTGCAGCCTCTACTGTGAATATTTTTCGTTTTGATGCAAAAGGAATGGGTATCGAAAGTGAAATGCTTGCAGATGCCGGAAAAGCAGGTATTCGCATAAAAGAAGTTGAAATTGGAGTCCGCTACGATGTTGGACGCTCATCATTGCACCCGGTGCAACATGGCTTTGAAGTCTTTGTCATGATTTTGAAAGACATAGAGTTTAACAAACCTCTTTATTATTTCACAGTTCCTGGACTGTCCCTCGGAATAGGCGGCCTCTACATGGGTGTTAATTTCCTTCGAACATTTGCCATGGGAGGAAGTCTCCAATTCGGCCCTACGATATTGATGATCCTGCTCATTGTTGTGGGAACTTTCATGGCCCTTACAGGAATCCTGCTGCATTCAGTGTCTACGGCTATGAGAAATGCGAGGGTGGCTTAAAATTTGAAATGGAGTGTTTCTCTTGAAAATACTACGACTTGCGCCCGATATTTACCCAAACGTGGTTGGTGGATTTGGCATTCATGTCCATGAAATGTCCAAAGAACAGGTAAAGTTAGGTCATGATGTTACTGTATATATATCCTCTGAAAGTGCTGAACCTGAATATCAGACAGCTGATGGTTACTGTATCCGTAATTTCAAACCACTTGTAAAAATATTTGGTAATTCTGTTATGCCTGCGATGCTTTTTAACCTTATAAAAGAACAATCCAGTTACGATGTTGTCCATGCTCATTCGCACCTTTTTTTCTCAACCAACCTGAGTGCTGCTGCGAGACAGTTGGGATCAACTCCTCTTATCGTAACTAATCATGGAATGAACTCCCAGACTGCTCCGAAGTGGTTTCAGGATATTTACACTGCAACGGGCGCCCGACTAACGTTTGCAGCCGCAGATAAAATTCTCTGTTACACTGAAACTGAAAAAAAAGAGATTGTTGGTCTCGGAATAAAGTCTGAAAAGATTGAAGTAATTCATAACGGCATCGATACCGATCTATTCGTTCCTGCAAGGGAATTACCCTTTGAAAAAAAAAGTCTTCTATGGATTGGGAGATATGTGAATGGAAAAGGTGTTGATTATCTCATAGATGCACTTAGTATTTTAAAAACCAGGTACCCCGATGTAACTCTCACGATGATCGGAAAAGGTCCAGATGTGGACAGAATTAGTCAAAAAATACGCGATCTAAATTTGGAAAGCAATATTATAATGAAAGATTTTATTCCAAATTCCGAAATTGTAAGTTTGTATCAGAATTCAAGCGTTTTTGTGTTACCGAGCCTTGAAGAAGGAGTCCCAAGAACAGTTCTCGAAGCAATGTCATGTGGGGTTCCTGTCGTATGTTCCAGTCTTCCTCAACTCGTAGATATTGTAGATGGAGGGGGATTGCTCACTCCTATAAAAGATTCTCAAGCCCTTGCAGACAATATTTCGAAATTGCTTTCGAATTCCTCTCTTGCAGAAGAATTGAGCAAAAATGGAAGGAGAAAGGTGGTTGAGAGCTATTCTTGGAAAGATACTGTAAAGAAAACAGTTCAAATCTACAAAGAGTTGATCTAATGTGTCAAAAATCGTAATTACAGGCGGAGCAGGTTTTATAGGTTCCCATATTGCAGAAAACCTTGCGAGAAATGGTCACGAGATTATCATTGTTGATAATCTTGATCCATATTATTCTATTGACCTAAAAAAAAAAAATCTGGATACCATTCTTAACAGTGGAAATGCTACTTTTGTCAATGCCGATATAACTGATCTTGCCAGAATGAAACAGATCATTGATAATACAGTAGATTACGTTTTTCATGAAGCTGCCCAGGCAGGAGTTAGGATTTCAGTCGAAGATCCTTTTAAGCCAAACGATGTAAACGTGCTGGGAACTTTGAATGTACTTAAAGCTTCTCTTGATGCAGGTATAAAAAAAGTTATTAACGCCTCATCGTCTTCTGTTTATGGTAAGGTAAAGTACCTCCCGTTTGATGAGCAGCATCCGACTGAGCCAGTTTCTCCATATGGTATCAGTAAATTGGCTGCAGAACATTATTGCAGGGTTTTTTACGAGATATACGGGCTTCCAACTACTTCATTACGCTATTTTACAGTATATGGACCCAGAATGAGGCCTGATCTTGCAATTTCAATATTTACTAGGAAAATGCTTGCAAACGAGCCCATCACTGTTTTTGGGGATGGAGAACAGACTAGAGACTTCACCTACATTAATGATGTTGTGGAAGCAAACAAAAAACTCCTCCGCAACAAAATAACTAACGGCAGGATTTTGAACATTGGAGGCGGCAACCGAATCAGTGTAAATGATTTGATTGAGAACTTAAGATCCATAACTGGTTCTACATCTGAAGTAATAAATGCTGGTAAACAAAAAGGAGATACTGAGGACACACTTGCATGTGTTGATTTAGGAAATAAATTGATTGGATACAAACCGTTGTTCGATATAAACAAAGGCCTGAATAAATTCGTGGATTGGTTTAAAAACGAGGGAGGATACGGAGAAAAGGCATTAAGATTTGAACAACCTAAAAAACATACGATTTCGGCTTAATTAACTGATAATATCAGGTTGTAATATGAAAGACGTTGTTTTTGTAAGATCGAGTTCAAAACCTGCAAGAGTACAAAAAGAGGCAGAAAGTCTGCAGAATTCGGGCTACTCTGTTTGTATTTTGTATTGGGATCGAGGCTCTAACAAATCAAGAGTCGAATATAAAAATGGAACAAAAATAAATTACTTCGGACTTAAGGCTCCTTATGGCAAACTGTCACTTCTTCCATACTTATTAATATGGTGGATTTATGAGTTGTTTTTTTTATTAAGAACCGACTCTAGAATAATACATTGTTGCTGTTTTGATACGTTAATTCCAGCAATATTTACGAAAGCTATACAAAAGAAAAAGATAGTTTATGATATTTTTGACTTCTATTCAGAATCTTTACCCGAAAATATTCCGTCTTTAATCAGAAATATAATCTCAAATTTTGAGAAATTTTGTATACGATTTGTGGATTCTGTAATTATTGTTGATAATTCCAGGTATGTTCAAATTAAAGATGCAAAAATTAAAAATTTGGATATAGTTATGAATTGTCCCAACGATGTCGTATATAGTACTAAGAAATCACCACATAAGGAGTTCATCATTTTCTATGGTGGAATGATATCTAAGACACGGGGATTGATGGAGTTAATAAACGCAATTAGAGATCTTGATAATATAAAAATTATTATAGCTGGTATGGGAGAAGATGAAGATCTGTTCAAGGAAATATCTAGTAAAACAAAAAATGTTACCTATCTTGGATGGATAAATTATGAAAAATATATTGATTTAACTTTAAGCTCTGACCTTATATTTGGTTTCTACGATCCCAAAATCCCCAACAATAGGCTTGCAAGCCCAAATAAACTGTTTGAGGCCATGATGTGCAGCACCCCAATAATTGTAAATAAAGAAACTAGTATGGCTGAAATAGTTAAACAAGATAAATGTGGAGTAGTTGTACCATATAGTGATTGTAATTCTTTGAAAAGATCAATAATAAAACTAAAAGAGAATCAAGAGCTTTGTTTAAAAATGGGTGAAAGTGGTAGAAAAGCTTTCGAAAAAGAGTATAATTGGAAAATAATGGAATCCAGATTGTTAAATGTATATAAATCAATAGCTGATTGAAATGTATCTAAATAAATTTCCACAGTCAATTCAACTAAATAATACTTCAATTTTGGTATTAACTATTCAACTTTCTACTTTAGGAGCTATTGCTTTAAATTTCATTAAATTAGATATTCCCCTGATAAGACCCATCTTGGCATTTACTTATCTGACATTTGTTCCGGGTTTTCTTATACTAAAAATATTAGATATTAAAAAGATGTCACTAGTTGAACTTTTTTTGTATAGCTGCGGATTGAGTATTTCGATATTAATGTTTACCGGTTTAATAATCAATACAGTATACCCATATTTTGGGATTACAAATCCATTAAGTACTTTTTCTTTAATTGTAACATTAAATCTTGAAACATTTATTCTTAGTATAATATTAATAAGAAAGAATCACCCCCTAAATTCAGAAATTAACAATATTCTGATGATTAAGAAAGATGTCATATTGACAAAGTTCAAATTATTGTTAATTCCCCTCCCAATTTTATCAATACTGGGCGCTTATTTATATAATTATTATTATACAAATTCACTTACTCTAATTATGTTAATATATTTGATGGTAATTGTTTTATTGATAG
>JAUPKV010000023.1 GCA_030837265.1 Methanobacteriota archaeon | reverse complement strand
AGATTTCCAAGGCGATTTCCTTCTCCACATCTGTCACTTATCTCTATAGAAATTTTCAGTGCCTGATCATAATATTCAATTGCTTTTCTTGATTCGCCTAGATCACTGTATGCTAACCCTAGATTTCCAAGGTTTACACCTTCTCCGCGCCTATCGCCTATTTCTCTCGCAATTTTCAGTGCCTGATCATAATACTCAATTGCTTCTCTGAGTTCGCCCAGATGATAGTATGCTAACCCTAAATTTCCAAGGTCTGAAGCTTCTCCGCACCTATCACCAATTTCTCTTGAGATTTCCAATGCTTGTTCGTGATATTCAATTGCTTTTCTAAGTTCGCCTAGATGATTGTATGCTAGCCCCAGATTTCCAAGGTGATTTCCCTCTCCACACCTGTTGCCAGTTTCTCTTGAAATTTTCATTGCCTGATCATAATATTCAATTGCTTTTCTTGTTTCGCCCAGACGATAGTATGCTAATCCCAGATTTCCAAGAACAGATCCATGAACCTGTTTGTTCTTCAAAATTAGTTCTTCTTTGAAGTGATCTTTTGGTAATAATTTTTCATACATTTCGATTAGTGTTCTCGGATTTCCCCAGAGATCTAGAAGATATGGAAGATTACATTCCCACATGATGTCAGCTGCGAGATCATACTCTTCCGCCATAAATGCATGGTAGTGAGCTTCAATTGCTGGCTGAAGGTTTTCCTTTTTGGTTGGATTTTTGGGAAGGGTTAGAAATTTATAATAATTATAAGCAACCAGATGAGTTTCTTTTTTGTTTTTCAGATCCTCATAAGAAAACTCCTGAACTAGTGGATGAAGCCAATAGTACCCATTATGGTCGGTTTCGAGAAGGGATTTATCGATAAGCTTCCTGACGGCATTTTTTGGAGTATCTTCTGTAAACATCTCCTTGAGTCCTTCAAGACCCACAAGCCCACGATAAACCGAGATGCGTTCAAGAAGCTCTTTTTCCTCACCTGCCAGTTTGTCGAATAATTTCCTTGCCTTTTTGATTATATCATCTTTTCTTTCCCGATACATGCTCAGGTCTTCAAGGATATCCTTCGCGCCGAATTTCTTTACTAGCTCTACAAGTAACTTTAAAGTAAGAGGATGACCGTCCACACCTGTCGCCAGTTCCTCCAGCTTTTCAGGTTCCACTTTGTCGAGCCCATTGCTGGCAAGATAGTCAACTGCAAAATCCTTTCTTAAACCGTTTAGATGCTGCTTTTCCTCGTCCTCTACTACATCAATAAGACTTTCTCCATTTTCAAGTATGGGCAGAATCCGGCTTGTTACGATGACTTTTGCGTTATGGGTGTTGTATCGCAGAGATGAAAAGAGAAGTTCAATTCCTTTGTCAATAAATTGTTGATCTTCAAGAACAGTGCTCAAGTCATCAAAAATCAGCCAGATTTCGCTTCTTCTTTGAAGTTCGCCAGTAAGTTTGTCGACATCAGTTTTTCCTGGTTCTCTTCTTTCGGCTTTAAATGATACAATTTCAGGAGCATTCATGTAGGCGGCGAGTTTTTCGAGGATGTCCCCAAGTTTTGCACTCTGATTTTGGTTAAAGTCAAACCAGAAAGGTTCGGGGACGTTTACGTGTCTGAGATCCACAAGGGCTCTTGCAAGAGTTGACTTGCCAACGCCGCCGACTCCGCTGAGAAGCAAAATTCGGTGGTTTTCAATGTGTATAAGGGCTTTTCTTAACTCCTCAGCTCGGTTTTCGGTAACGAATTGCTTCAGCCTTTTAGGATAATAAGGAAGTACGGAAGGATTATAACGGCTCATTATTTCCTTATTTTTCTCTTCTTTCCTTCTTTGATCAAGATATTCTATGATTTTAATAAATTCTTCACCTGAAGACGTTTCAAAATTGAAGAAATTATTATAATTTCCTTCTGCGAATTGATTAATATTCTCAACATTGAAATTTATAGTAAATTCTATTTTCTTTGCAAGGTCTTGGTCTTGTCTCAGCAGTTTCAGGATTTCCTGCTGAAGCTCTTTCCTTGCTTTTGGGTCTTCAGAGTTTCTGGAAACTTTTGTGAGTGCTTCTTCAAGAGAGTCACTCATTTTTGGACTTATTTTCTCCAGCAGAGCCTTCGCTCTCTTCCCGCTCACTGAACCAAGTTTCTCGAATGCTTTCTCGTAGATCATATCCCCAAGGACTTCTTTGCCTTTGTCTACTACTGGCTTTCCTGCAATGCACAGTGCAGATAAGGCAGGAACGAGAATATCTGTTGCTTGCTGGGCGAGGGCTGCCAGATCCATAAAACTCCTCCGAATTCTTTTTGATATTGAAGGCTTTAGAAAATAAATTTTGTTATTTAGAGCGATTAAAAAGAAAAATTTTCAGACATTAGCTTTTTCCGGGTTCCAACTGTAAAAACAAAGTAATTTCATCTTTTTTTGCAGCTTTTACAAACAGGCAGCTCTCCTTCGTCGAATGTGAAGTTATTGGGAGGTCTGAAGAGCAGTATTCACAACCGGTTGTTGGGGTATAACACGACAAATTAGTTTTAATGTTTTGTTAAATTTTTTTAGTGTTATACAGAAATATTTTAATGAAATCAGAACAAGTCAAAACATCATCAGAACAAAGTATCAAGCAAGCTTATGACAGACAAACTATCTAATTTTAGTTGACGTTCTACCGAGGTTTCTAATATATTTAATGATAATTATAGTATCGGTCGCAAAGATTTACACTTAATTTTTAGACAGAATTAAAAACATGCTTCTTTAGAATATCTCAAAGAGATACTTCCTTTTTTATTTGTAATTCCTCTATTTTAAGTGTGATTCTTCGCGAGAATAAATTAGTTAACGGGGGGATATAGTATATGAAAAATTGTTTAGTAGTTATACTACTTGCCTGTTTGCTCACAATACTAACAGGAACTGCCCTTGCACAGGATATGGAAACAAATGACACAGAAGCAAATGCCACAGAGGCGAACGACACAGAGGCTTTTCAACAGGCTTTAGAACAGGATGGATTTATCGTACAGGAAGGTGAGCTGGCTTACTTTGATTTACTCAGGTTATTAGAGGAAGGAGTATTGCCTTCTGCATATGGAAACAATCCCACTACAAAATATCTAATATATTTTGTGCCGCCTGCCCCTGGTTATGAAGTAGAGGAGCGAATTAATCAAATAACCAGTACGCTTGGAGTGAGAGGGAACACAACTCCTTTCTGGAACCTCCGTCCTGATGAAGCTGTTGTTTTCGTAGGAAGAACACCACCTGAATGCAGGTACTTCAGCTACGATAATTTCATTATGCATAGAATGTTTGGGGATGAGAGGAGATGGCTCTTCGCTAACATCGCAGATACGATTAATAACCTTGTCATCAAAACCGAAGGAACTCCAAATGGGTCTTCTGGAAATCCTTTCAACCAGACTACGGTAATAATCATTACGGCTGACAAAGGTATTGATCAACGTATCCGGGCTGCTGCCCAATCTGCAGGATACTCGGACAATATAATTAACACCCAGGTGCTTCCCTCAGTCATGCTGAACATGGGCCTGGAGAATGATTCCGATACATTTGCCTCATTTGTCCGCCCAGCTCTATTCAATGACACGCAGGCTGAAGAGAATTACATCAATAATACACCTGCAACTGTTTTCCGGATTACTCCCAACAACACTACGGAACTTGACCCATATGATTATCCGGAGCTAAGGGTTCGTGGAACCGGGAAAACAGAGTTTGAGCTTATGGACGATCTCGAAGAGCTAAGAGTTGCGATTCTCGAGAAATACAATGAGTCAAATGCAACAGAGCTTCCGACCAGTCAGGCAGTTCCTGTAGGGAGTGATGCTATTCAGAGGGGAATCAACGGCGTAGGTCCTACCAATGATGCAGCCTATCTATGGACAGCAAACCAGACTATTTCTTCGCCGACACCTCCTTTCTTTGACACATCGCAGTATTATCCTTTCCTGCGAGACCCGGAAATTACTCTGGGCAACGATACCGATGAGTTCATAATCGTCTATGGGGTAAACCATGTAGCTACAGGAAAGGCAATGTACTCAAACTTCGCAATATACGGAGCTGATGTATGGAATGGCGTTAGGGCAATCACTGATGAGGACTTCAATGGATCTGCTGAGGAATACCTCCCTGATAATCCAAATGCGAAATACCTCTATGTCTACAAGCTCGCAAGGAACTGCAGCGAAGGTGATCAGTACTGTTACGAGGTTCCTTATGGTCAAGGAGTTCACGGTATAGAGCTGGATCAACCGATTGTTATTACCTGGAGGGCCTACTTGGAGAATGCAACAAAAACCGGGCCATCCTACTCAGAGATCGTATACGATCGGGCTATAAAGTTTGACCCTGCAAGTTAAGGTAAAAAGAATTGATACTAAGGAAAATTAAAGCTTAAGGCAAGTTCAAGCTCTGGCTGATATGTGTTTGCAGGTAACACATATCTTTATTTT
>JAUPKV010000197.1 GCA_030837265.1 Methanobacteriota archaeon | reverse complement strand
ATATTATATACCTGAAAAAAGGGAATCCATAATAAGCGAGAGAAACAGCAAAATAGGCTGAATGTAAGTTCTCTAACAAGATATTAAGGCTTAAAAAAAGTTAATTTAAACTAAGTTTTTTTTTGTTTTTTCAATTTGTTTCCGTAAAAAGCAATGTCTATATCCAAAGAACGCATGTGGAACTCGGCTGGTTCATCACAAGATACCTGTTCTTCACTTTGTTCTTCTATTTCTGTTCTATCCATAAAAAATCCCTTCTAAATAGAGAGTATATTACTTACTAATGTAATTATGAATTATTTAAAGTTGTCTCACGAACTATTTTAAGTCTTAAAAATTACATATCCGATGAATGCAGGAAAACAGTTAAATGGGGACGGGCATCTGGATATTGGGGAGTTGGGGGGGTATGGGGGTTATATAAAAAGAGTTTTAGATCAATTATGACCTTCAGATGCCCAGAATCCAAACGATATCATGACATATAAATTTAAAGATTTGATTCATTTATTTTGAAAACTCATTCCTTTTCAGGAATAGTTGAGTTCACATTTTAGTAAATTCTTCATTTCATATCCTGTATTTGCGAGATTTAGACAAAGCCTCAAAGCCGGACACTACTTCAAAAAGCTCCTCATCAATGCTGCTTTGGCGTAGACGGTAAAATGATAACTTGAGGTCGTTTAGCAGATCTTCGATATTTTTTTCGGCTCGCTGCATTGCTGCCAAGCGGCTTGCGTTTTCACTTGCAAGGGATTCCGCACATGCGCGGAAAAGCGAGACGAAAAGATATTCGCTAATGAATGCCTGCAACGTTTCCGTGCTGTCCCCTATTAATTCAGGCAACCGGTTCTTTATTGGCCAGGGAAGTTTAACCAGATCGCGCTGCCAGGCCTCATCCAGAGGCAACAGCCTCTGACTTACCGGTTCGTAAGTAGCTCTGGATTTGTGGCGGTTATAAAAAAGATAAAGTTCGGCATTTTCGTCCTGGCTGCGCAGTTTCTCATTTTCCACAAGAATTTGGGCAATAAGCGGGGTAATAGCCCTGACTGAATTTGGCACATTAAAAAGTCTGATCGGTGGCAAGCCCTCATCTTCCAGGCGCGAGTAAACTCGCTCACCAACAGCCCAAACCTGAACTTTGCCTGGCAGTTTTTCCAGTTCTTTGACCGCATAATCGGTTATTAAATCATTAAACTGACCCACCAGCCCTTGATCCGAACCGAAGACTACCCCCCCTATGAGACGTGCATTCTGTTGTCCTCTCGCTTCTGCTCGCTCTGGCAAAAGTGTAATTTTCCTGAAACATAAACCTAACCCCAGTTCCACTGTGTAATAATAGTCAGATAATGCACTCACCGATTTCTCGTATTGTCCTATGTTGGCGGCTGCTAGGGCTTTCATTGTGCGGACAACAGTTTGAAGATCACTTGCGCTGTCCATTTTTGCGCGCAAACTTTCTATGGTTTCGCTCATCTTACTCCTTAACTTCCGGCTTAGTTTCAGATTCGGATTTTTGCTGGTAGGGTGCCAATGCCTTGTGAGCAATATTAAGGATGATTTCACGATCCTTATCGCTCAATTCTTTATCAGTTTTCAACTTATCACTCACATCAGCAGGTATATTTGGTACCGCTTTGCGTAGGGCGTTTTCAGCTTTTATTGTTTTGTCAAGTGGCACAATGTCGAAAAGTTTAGCGTTTAATGCAAGCAAGATAAGTATCTGGTCGAGTACAGGTACAGGAGAGTTTTGAGACTGATTTAATATTTCACGGATTCTCCTACCATGCTCAATAACTCTATGGGTATTTTCGTCCAGCCTTGCACCGAATTTGGTAAACGCTTCAAGTTCCTCAAATTGTGAATAAGCAAGCTTGATGTCCCCGGCCACTGCTCTGTAGGCAGCAAGCTGTGCTTTACCACCTACACGAGAGACGGATTTACCGACATCGACTGCAGGAAGAGCGCCTAACTCAAAAAGCGAAGGCGATAGGTAAATCTGCCCGTCAGTTATTGAAATCAGATTAGTTGGAATATATGAGGAAATATTTTGTGCTTCAGTTTCTATAATAGGAAGAGCAGTGAGTGAACCGCCACCAAGCTCTTTGAGCAGGTGCGTAGACCGTTCAAGCAGTCGTGAGTGAATATAAAATATATCACCGGGAAATGCTTCACGTCCCGGAGGGCGGCGAAGTAAAAGGGAGAGTTCACGATAGGCACGTGCATGATTGGTTAGATCGTCGTAAATAATCAGCACATCCCGGCCTGCTTCCATAAAATACTCTGCAATACTGGTCGCAGCGTACGGAGCAATATAGATTAGCCCGGCTGGGTCGTTGCCTTCGGTTACAACGACAACCGTATAATCCATTGCACCTTTCTCCCGTAAGTTTGCCACCACTCTGGCAACTGCAGATGCGCGCTGACCAATGGCACAAAAAATGCACAGGACGTTAAAATTGCGCTGGTTAAGGATAGTATCTATTGCAATCGCAGTTTTGCCAGTCTGCCGGTCCCCCAAAATCAACTCTCTCTGACCACGTCCTATAGGAATCAAAGCATCAATAACTTTGATCCCGGTCTGAAGAGGTACGCTTACCGGAGCACGATCCATTATTGCCGGACTTGGGCGCTCAATAGGCAAGCGCTTACTGGTAACTATTGGACCTTTGTCGTCAAGTGGACGACCCAGCGGGTCGATAACTCGCCCCAGCAATTCTTCACCTGCAGCAATATCCATAACCCGACCAGTACGTTCAACTTGATCTCCCGCATGCAGATGTGAGTATTCACCCAATAGAACGGTGCCGATTTCTTTTTCGTCAACGTTAAACGCAATCCCAAATACGTCTCCGGGGAACTTTATAAGTTCCTCGAAACCTACAGTAGGAAGGCCGGAAACATTGGCAATGCCTGTGGAAACAGTTAAAATACTGCCCACCTCCTGCGGAGTGAGCTTTGGGATTACTGATTCCCGCGCTTGATTAATTTCCGCGAAAACGTTATCGAAAACATCCTTGAGACTTTTAGATTCCATATTTATTAACTCTTTATTGGGCTTTTGTTTTGGAATTGGTCTCCTGTGGGCTACTTACTCTGATTTAGTTCCAGGTTCTTTCAGAATCTGGTTCATTCTCTTTGTGTTCAAACCTGGTTTCGACTTGACCTCCGGGCTGCTCTTCCAGCAGCTTACCGATACTATTTTGTATCAATGTAAGATAGTCTGCAATGCTCCATGATATTTTTTGTTCGTCAGTGCTTAATTCGATGCCACTGATAAGGTCTGGAGAGGTTTCAAACCTGGGTTGAATTTCTATACCAAGAATTTCTTTAATTGTCTTTTTAATCGAGTCACGCTGTTTTTGTGGAAGATCAAAAGCACTGCGGATGAGCGCCGGACTTGAGGACTCACTTAGCGCTGAGACTAATTTCTTTTTTTCCTCTTCACTCAGGTTACGAAACCTTTGAGCAAATACGTCAACAATACGCTCTTCCAAACTGGTTCCAGCCAGATCCTTCAGCACTTTTCGTGCTATGTTAAAAACTTCCTCCTGGGTCCGGCGGCTGATTTCCTGGCTCAAATTTTGCTCGTCATTCCTCAATGCCTCCTGTTGTCTTGCTCTCAAATCGGAGGCTTCCTTCCTTACTTCGTCTAAAAGCCGCTGACGTTCAGCTTTTGCTTCATCCTTCGCTTTGTTCAGGATTGCATTGCGCTGTTGATCGAGCTCTTCGTTTTTGTGCCTGAACTCTTCTTTTTCTTTTTCCGCTTCTGCTTTTTTTGCATCGGCATTAGCGAGCTCATCTGCTACCCTCTTTTCCCGCGCATCGATGGCATTGAGTATGGGTTTATAAAGAAAATGCTTCAACAACCACACCAGGATTAGGAAGTTGATCACCTGAGCAATGACGGTGAACCAATCGATCAGCGGCATAATTATTTTCCTCTCCATTCAGGTAATTGCACGGCTCCAGAATGGATTGGCGAAAATTAGAATCATCGAGACCACGAAACAATAGATGGCCAGGGACTCGATCATAGCCAATCCTACGAATAAGGTTCTGGTTATTGTTGCGGAAGCATCAGGTTGTTGTGCCATTGAACTTAACGCTGTTGCAACCGAACGCCCTTCGCCAATTGCGGGTGCGATAACTCCAATGCAGATCGTGAATCCGGAGGTAACAATTGATGCCACTGCGATTGTAGTCGAAAAGTTATCCATAGGCATATTTTCACCTTCTGCTGTTATTGTTGTTTCAATCACCTACTCCAGTTAAGTCGTATTTTGATCCTGTTTAGGCCTGTGCTTATGAGTGCGTGTGGCGGCTGCAATATAAACCGTGGCCAGAACACTGAAAATATAGGCTTGCACCATACCAACTAGCAGACCCAGAGCAATCAAGAGATCTGGGAAAATAAGTGGTGTGATTGTGAGCAAAATGGCTACAATCATCGACCCACTCATTATATTTCCGAACAGACGAATTGCTAGAGCCAACGTCCGGGAAATTTCACTGATGATATTAAACGGCAGCATTATAATTGTCGGCTCGGTATACGTCTTAAGGTAGTTAACCACGCCTTGTTCCTCAATGCCGAAAATTGGCACTGCTACAAACACACATAGTGCCAGTGCAGCTGTGGTGGAGAGAGATCCTGTTGGAGGTTCGTAGCCCGGGAAGATGATAGCGAGATTAGCTACTGCTATGAATAGGAAGAGAGTGCCCAGGAATCCCAGATATTTCTTCGGCTGATCCATCCCGATGTCTTCAATTTGCTTCAAAATATTAATGACAATAATTTCCAGAATATTTTGCCAACGGGAACGTTCCAGACCAGTGGAGAGTTTATTTGTGATGATTTTTGAACCAACCGTCATTACCAGCATTAATAGCCAGGTATATACAATTGTGGCATTAAGATCTATCAATCCATCTTGCCACAAAATCACTTCATCGGGACTAATATGCATGACTGTTCTCCTTTGACAATTGATTCGAATTGTCTTCCGGCAACCTGGTTAATCTGATTACGATCTTGCGCATAATGAAAAACCCAAGCAGGCAAATTAGCAGCCTTTCCCAATAGCCATATGAGGTAAAGTAAAATCCTGCTACAGCAATGACAGTCCGCAACAACAAGCTGCCGAGGAACCAAAGTGCAGGTCTCCTGGAAGAAATCCCCTTTTGAACTGTCCACCAGAGACCGCCAAAAAAAATTGCTCCTAGCAAAAAACCCGCAATCAAAGCTAAGATGAGATTCAAAATTTCATTCATTATTATCCTCCTGTTCCTCTTTCAGTTCCTGATGTTCCTTGGCTACCCAATGCCATGCATTCAAGCAGCCGATAAACAGACCGACGATTAGCATCGAGAGTGTCCAGGAAAAGCTCGCAGGATGATATTTATCCAGCCAGAGACCAAGTGCCACACCTGCCAGTGTTGGAATTGCCACCGACCAGCCGATAAGCCCCATCATCCCTAAACCAAGCCAGATAGTGCGGTCTAAATGACGTTGTGCTCTGAGTTTGCGTTCAGCTTTTGTTCCTACCTCACGTGCCAAACGCGGCTCATCCTGCCGGGGTTTTTCTTTTAATCTGTCAGGCATTATGAAACTCCGCTAAGCGGCGAACAAGCCCGCTTTCCAATTTTGCCATCACTGAACGAATTCTCCGTTCGTTCTCATCCAAAGTCAAAAATTCTTTTTCCACTGCCTCTCGCAATTGGTTTAAGTCTGTTCCGAAAATCGCACCACGTACGGATACATAAACATCTTGACCAGTCTTGATTAATACGCCTTCATCGACTGCTACGTAAACCTCACCCTCGGATTCGGTTTCGTAAGTGAGAATTCCGGGTACCAAAGCTGCAACACAATCTAATCGGTGTGGTAAGAGTCCAAATGAGCCCTCGCGACCGTCTGCAACAATTCGTGATACATCTTTTTTTTCGGCAAATATCTCGTAAGGTAGAAGAATCCTGAGAGTCATGAGTGTTGAATTCATGATTTATCCTGACCCTATTTCTCCTGGATTTGTTGTTTCTCCTGACCTGATTGTTTTTCCCTGATTGATTTCTTAGCTACTGCTTCGTCAATTGTTCCGATCATGTAAAGATCACTCTCAGGGTAGTTTTTGAATTCGTCATGCATAATACGCTCGCAGCCATCGAGAGCATCTGAAAGACTGACAAACTTGCCTTGAATACCTGTGAACTGCTCGGTGGTGAAAAATGGCTGCGTCAGGAAACGCTCCAGGCGGCGGGCACGGGCAACTACTTTTCGGTCCTCAGTTGATAACTGTTCCAGGCCAAGCATGGAAATAATATCTTTGAGTTCCGAGTATTGTGCGAGTGTCTGCCGGATTTCCTGAGCCAGACGGTAGTGCCTCTCGCCGATAATGTTAGGTGTGGCCATTTTGGAATTTGATTGAAGAGGGTCAATTGCCGGATAAAGTCCCTCACTTGCTTTTTTACGGGAAAGGACAATTGATGCTGACAGATGTGCGAAAGTGTGCACAGCCGAAGGGTCAGTGAAATCGTCTGCAGGCACATACACCGCTTGAATTGACGTAATAGCTCCGGCATCGGTAGTGGATATACGCTCTTCTAACTCTGATAATTCAGTGCTCAGTGTCGGCTGATAACCCAGGCGTGAAGGCATCTGCCCCATTAATCCGGACACTTCGGAACCAGCCTGGATAAATCTGAAAATATTATCTATAAGCATTAAAACATCGCGACGCTCCTCGTCCCTAAAATATTCTGCCATTGTCAGCGCTGTAAGGCCTACACGAAAACGAGCGCCTGCAGGTTCGTTCATCTGGCCGAACACCATAACCGTATTCGGAAGCACACCGGCCTCTTTCATATCACGATAAAGTTCTTCCCCCTCTCGACAACGCTCGCCTATTCCGCAAAATATGCTCACTCCCTGATGTTGCTTGACAATGTTGTGAATCATCTCGGTTAGCAACACAGTCTTGCCAACGCCCGCCCCTCCGAATAGACCAGCTTT
>JAUPKV010000196.1 GCA_030837265.1 Methanobacteriota archaeon | reverse complement strand
TGGAGAAAACATTGATGTAGTGGTTATTACTAAGGAGGCATTCACAAGGCTGGATCTCGAAGAAGTGAAATCCAGAAGAGAGTTATTAAGTAAATAATTTAAATTGTTGGTTTTTATTCCAATATTAAACTAACATCTTTTTCACTATTGCTTTTTAAACATCAACTTATTTTTCCATTTTTTGACAAAAAGGAAGATTCTTAATGCCTATTGAAGATGTGCTATTAGAACTCAAAAATAAAATTGAGAAAAATCTACCCGATGGAGTTACTATAACCGATGTCGAATTTGAGGGGCCTCAACTTGTATTATACACCGAAGAACCCCGTAAATTCGCAGACGATGGGAACATTATCCGTAACCTGGCAAAAGAACTCAGGACAAGGATAGCCATGAGGCCGGACCCAAGAGTACTTGCAACTCCTGAAGACTCTATTTCTATAATCGAAGAAGTTGTTCCAAAAGAATCAGGAATATCAAGCTATTATTTTGACCCCGATTCCGGAGAAGTAATTATCGAAGCCGAAAAGCCGGGACTTGTGATAGGAAAGCATGGAGCAACTTTGAGAGAAATCACAAAGCAAATCGGCTGGATTCCAAAGGTTGTGCGGACTCCCCCCATTAAATCTCGTACTGTAAAGAATATCCGCGAGTTTATGAGGAACAACCTCAAAGAAAGAAAAGAAATTCTTAAATCTGTGGGGAGGAAAATTCATAAAGAGTGTACCTCAAAAGATCAATGGATAAGAGTTACTTCTCTTGGGGGATGTAAAGAAGTCGGAAGAAGTTGCTTTTTGCTTTCGACTCCCGAGTCCAGAGTCCTGATTGATTGTGGAGTCAATGTAGGCTCGGATGAAAACATGACTCCTTATCTCTATGTTCCTGAAGTTTTTCCTCTGAGCCAGATTGACGCCCTGGTAGTTACTCATGCCCATCTGGACCATCAGGGACTTGTCCCTCTACTCTTCAAATATGGGTATGAAGGACCGGTTTATTGCACACCTCCAACAAGAGACCTGATGGTATTACTCCAGCTTGATTACATCGATGTGGCAGCTAAAGAAGGGAAAAAGATTCCCTATGAGTCCGGGATGGTGGCTAAGACTCTCAAGCACACAATTCCTCTTGACTATGAGGAAGTGACTGACATCGCTCCTGATATCAAATTGACTTTCCACAATGCAGGCCATATCCTGGGTTCGGCAATTTCTCATTTCCATATCGGAGACGGGCTTCACAATGTCGTTTTTACAGGAGACTACAAATATGAGAAAACCAGGCTTTTCGATCCGGCCGTTAATAAGTTTCCGAGAGTTGAGACCGTTATCAGTGAAGCGACTTACGGAAATGCGAACGCATTTCAGCCTGCACTTAAGGACGCAGAAAGGCATCTTCAGCTCATAGTTAAGAACACAATAGAACGAGGAGGAATTGCCCTTATCCCGGCATTTGCTGTGGGTCGAAGCCAGGAAGTTATGATAGTGCTGGAGGAATCGATTAGAAAAGGTTTGATTCCCCAAGTTCCAGTATATCTGGATGGGATGATCTGGGAAGCAACTGCAATCCATGCGACACATCCTGAATACCTAAACAATGACCTGAGGAAACTTATTTTCCAAAAAGGACAGAACCCCTTCCTGTCTGAGAGCTTTAAACCTGTCGACTCCCACGAAGCACGCCAGAAGATAATTGAGAATCCCCACCCCTGTGTAATTCTCTCAACTTCAGGCATGATGAACGGTGGGCCAGTTATGGAGTACTTCAAAGCCTTCGCCGAAGATCCGCGTAATACCCTTGTATTCGTAGGGTATCAGGCTGATGGGACAATAGGACGCAGGATCCAGAAAGGCTGGAAGGAAATCCCGATGTCAGGAAAGAACGGGAACACTGAAATCTTGAAAATGAATCTGGAAGTTCAGGTTGTAGACGGCTTTTCAGGTCATTCGGATAGGGTGCAACTTATGGATTACATCAAAAAGATGCAACCTCGCCCTGAAAGGGTATTTACCGAACATGGGGATGAAAAGGCCTGTGTTGATCTGGCAAGTTCGGTTTACAAGAAACTCAAGATTGAGACCAGAGCTCTCACAAACCTGGAGACAATAAGGCTATTGTGACCCCCAGGGCCACATATTGTCTTTTTTTGAAAACGATAAATATTTTATAATAAAATATTTAATAATTTAATTATGTCCACTTGGCTGGTTCAAGGCTGAGCAGATATTCTATCAATTTTTTATGGTCGCTTACAACAAGATCTGCTCTATCAAGCTGGGACGGCTCCAGATATGTGGGAATTCCAATGCAGTAAATTTCAGCCTTTTTTGCCGCTTCCACTCCCAGAATTGCATTTTCGATAATTATGCACTCTTCCCCCCGGACTTTAAGAAGATCGACTGCTTTTAAGAAAGGATCAGGACAAGGCTTTGAGTACTTAACATCATCTCCTGTTACCATAACATTGAATATCCCGGGAAAGAGTTGATCTACAATACTATGGACAATATATCGGTCAGAGCCCGAGACAACCGATAGTAAGAAGTGCTTTTGTTTAAGCAGGTCGAGACACTCCTTCATTCCCTCGAAAGCTTTCAGTTCGAATATTCTTTTAAATTCCTGCCTATATATTGCGGTAATCGCTTCAAAATCATATGATCCGGGATCTTTTCCGGCTTTTCGGATAAGTATTTGAAGACCGATCCGGGGATTTGAACCTTCAATTGCGAAAACGTCCTCATCATGAATTACCATACCCACATCAAGAAAAGCTTTTTTCCAGGCTGCTGCCTGGTATGGCATGGAGTCGACAAGTACGCCATCCATATCGAAAATTATTGCTTTTAACACGGTTCTGTCTCCAAACTGGGACTATGTACTTCTGAATTGAAAATTCCTGAGGGATATGGTAAGAGTTTTCCATTTTAAAGCTTTTTCCCAGCAGAGTTGCGGCTCTGCAGTGCGCTGTCCTTTTCGGTCGCTATGCTCCCTCAAGAGGACTTAAAACCAGTGTAATTATAAGTATTTAGAATAAAAAACGGGGCAACCGTACTACTTTACTTAACCTGTCTTGTCACGTTTGCGAAGCAAACGGCCTTTGCATATCAAAAAATATAGAATAGATGAGTAAGTTTTAATTTTAAAAGTTAGTCCAAATTTCCACCTGACATTTTTTAGTTTATGACAATAATGTCACTGCTGAGCAACATATTATATTAATGAATATGAGGGCTCATGGCCTAAGTTCGGCGGCTTCGCACACATCGAACCTTCGGGCTTCGTCAAGCAATTTTCATTTCAAGTTTAAAGTGGTAAGTAGAAAGTGGTTACAGGTTCCTTAGGAGACGGAAACCAATGAAGTCGCGGTGGTAGACGGGACGGAGCTTGAGGCGATACGCAGACCGGCAGAACATGGCATAGCATTTCCAGCAGCCACCCCGGTAAACTCGGGAGGAGGTACTTCTACTTTCCCATGCCCTTCCATCTGAAGGAGCACCATCATAGTTTCTATGCCACTCATCCTGACACCATTCCCAGGCATTACCATGCATGTCATAAAGTCCCCAAGGATTAGGTTTCTTCTGGCCAACTGGATGAGTTTCAGAACCTGAATTTTCACCATACCATGCATAATCCCCAAGTTTCGACTCATCATCCCCAAAGGAAAATCGGGTTGTTGTCCCAGCTTTGCAAGAATATTCCCACTCAGCTTCAGAGGGTAGACTATATATATTTGTCTTTTCTGTTTGATTTAGCTTTTTAATGAACTCCTGGGCATCATTCCAGGAAACCTTTTCCACAGGAAGATCGTCGCCTTTAAAATATGAAGGATTGCTACTCATTACAGATTTCCACTGCTTCTGAGTAACCGGATATTTACCCATATAAAAAGAATTTTTTATTATTACTTCATGGACTGGACCTTCAGCATCCCATCTGCCCTTCTCGTCTAATTGTGAGCCCATTATAAATTTTCCGGATGGGATAAGTACGAATTCCATGCCTATAGAAGGGCTAGTGTAGGTTTTAGGGATTTCTGTAATTCCCAACTTTCGTATACCTGAATTAATTTTGATCAAGGGAAGTTCAGAGTTGTTTTCTGAGCAAGAGTCTAAGATATCACCATATGCTTCATCGGAGCAAGTTCTCCAATCTATATACGCGAACTGCGCAATAGTGTCAGGTGGGATACAGTCTGCAATCAGGAGAGGAATCAAACGACGTTGTGTATTTGTGGGATTACGAAAGAGAATTGTAAGATGTTCCATGTTTCCCCATTCCGAATCAAAATAAGCTGGGGACATACACATTAAAAGAGTATAGAACTTTTCAAGGCCTCGTTGAATTTTAAGAGGAATCAAATCTCCAGGTCTGATTTCCCACTTGTCCAGCCATACCCGCAGACCGTCCTTCCTTAAGCTCTCTGCGAGAGCGTGTACAATGCTTTTGTCTTTTGAGCTGTAGCTAAAAAAGACATCGTATTCGAACATCTTACCTTGCTTCCCTAGGTAATCTTTTGAACTTTTGAATTCTGAAAAAAATCATCGTTAAAGCTCAAATAATTTTGCATTTAATTTGAAAGTTGGAACAGTTCTATATTATCCGCATATTCGTTTTAGATGCGTAAATTATCTGTTTAATACAGGTAACAATCTTTACGGACAGGCTCTTAGAATAAAAAACAGTGAAACCGTACTAGTTTACTTAACCTGTCTTTCACGTTTGCGAAGCAAACGGCCTTTGCATATATAAGAGGTGAAAAAATGTCGAGTAAGTATTAAATTAAGAAGTATTAGTCTAAATTCCCACTTCAGATTATTAGTTAGTAAGTGATATCACTTATGAGCAACATGATTATATTGTTGAGATGAGGCTCGCTCCTAAGGTTTAGGAGGCTTTGCACATGAATTGCGATATAGGATCATAGAAAATGAATACACTCTGAGAGTTGAAATATAATCGCAATAGCCTGCTGTCATTTTCGGTTGCTACGCTCCCTCAAGAAGACTAATTTTGGGCATTTATATTACATTAGAATTATTTTCCTGATTGAATATGTACATTAAGTGAATGTTATAATAAAAAATCATTTTTATTAACAGGATTCTTTTATTATTTCTATTGAACAGATCAAACTTCAGTAACTCACCAGGTAAAATACTTATTAAAAAAGGTTACAAATATTTTAAGTATTTTTATAAATTTATATTTTTTTAATTAGAAAAACTTATCAAGAGCCGTTAATTTTAGAATAATACCGAAAAAGCTTTTTAGTGGGGAATAATACTAAAAGGTAATAATATTAACAGTCTCATTAAATTCAAAAGATCTTGGCTCGAAGGGCATAATAAAAAGGTTTTCAGGGACATCATTACTAGTATTTTAGGTCGAGCATGACCCCAATATTATAGAAAAACGTTGCACAATCTTGCCCTGACTTAAGTTATCAGCATACTTTCCTGAGAATTTAGGTTCTTGAGAATATTGTAATGCGGCTGTAGTAAGGATATAGAGCGCAACTGTATATAAAATTTTCGACACGTTTTTTCTTCCTTTTTGAGAACCCAGTAATAAAAGGAAAGAAAACAGAGAATATATGAGATTTGTGGCTGACATATTTAAACTTGATATACAATTTAAAAACTTTGTTTAAATATGTCCGAAATGTTTAAGTTCAGATGAGTGTCAACTTATTAAAGATAACGGATGAAAAAACTTTCAATGTCTTTGAAGGTTTCCAACAGCTCCGCTTAATATTAATGCCGATACATGCCCCCATTAAAAGAGCGGGGAGTCAACAAGATATGAGTATAGAAAAATCCAGTGAGGGGATTAATTGCAATCTATAGTACAGGAAGCAATGAAGTTCAGTGAAAAAGAGAAAGAATACCGAAAAAATTCCTCCCCTGATGAAGAATTCGAAGAATTCGGTCAGCCGAGAATCATGATTATCGGATGCGGGGGTGCAGGAAATAATACTGTTAACCGGCTTTATAACATAGGAATCGAAGGTGCGGAAACAGTCTGTATCAATACCGATAAACAGCATCTTGATAATGTCAGGGCCGACAAGAAGATCCTGGTGGGGAAAACTCTCACAAGGGGATTAGGAGCCGGTGGCTATCCCGAAACAGGAAAAAAGGCTGCTGAGCTTGCTAGAGGCACTCTTGAAGAAGTACTGAAGGACGTAGACCTGGTTTTCATCACTGCAGGTCTGGGAGGAGGAACAGGAACAGGTGTTGCTCCGGTAGTCGCTGAAGTTGCAAAAGAACAGGGAGCAATTGTCGTAGGAATGGTCTCCAGTCCTTTCAGAGTAGAAAGAGCTCGCATATTCAAAGCTGAAGAGGGTCTCGAAGAACTTCGCAGGGCAGCAGATACGGTAATTGTCCTGGATAATAACAGGCTGCTTGACTATGTACCAAATCTTCCTATCGATCAGGCATTTTCCGTAATGGACCAGTTGATTGCCGAAACAGTAAAAGGGATTACAGAAACAATCACAGTGCCCTCTCTGATAAACCTTGACTATGCAGATATTAGAACTATTATGAGCTGCGGCGGGGTTGCAGTCATGCTGGTAGGAGAGTCAAAAAACCAGGATAAGAGCACTGAGGTAGTACGCACTGCTCTGAATCACCCCTTACTTGATGTTGATTACAAAGGCGCAACCGGAAGCCTGATCCATGTAACCGGAGGGCCTGACCTTAGTCTGAAGGAAGCCGAAGAAATCGCCTCCATGCTTACCTATGAGCTCTCTTCGGGTGCTAATGTCATCTGGGGTGCAAGGATAAGAGAAGATTATGAAGGAAAGGTCAGGGTAATGGCTATCATGACAGGGGTCCAGTCAGCTCAAATCCTCGGGCCGCATACGGGGCCTGGAATTTTCGAATCCAATACCGAAAAAAATCCTGTACAGGAAAAAAGGTTCGGAAAAATAGTTCCGGGGGGCAGGAGAGGGAATAATACGGGAATTCTCAAGAAAAGGAATGATGATTCGATAATTGATTTTATAAATTAATAGGTTGAGTTAAACCCATATATCAAAATGAAATTCAGGTTTTCAACCCTATACCCTTTATTTTAAGGGTGTAGACGATACTCTTTTTTATTAGCGATTCTATCTAAAAAAGTATGAAAATTTTGGTTGCAACAGGGCGGCTTGCTGAAAAAACCGTAAGAGAAGCAGCTGGAGATAAAGCTGACGTTCTCGTTATGGACATTGACATTGCCGCCTTTATTACTCCAAAAAAGCTTATTAAAGCCTTTGAGGAAGCAAACCTCTCTAAAAAATACGATCTTATCCTTATCCCAGGGCTCGTATCAGGGAATTTTTCAAAGGCTTCTGAAATGCTGGGCAGTAAAATTAGACTTGGGCCTAAGCATGCCTATGACCTCAGTTTCGTGCTACCCTATGCTGAAAAGACAGAATTCTCAGAAAAAATACCGGCATGTGAGCTCCTCGTAGACATCAGAGAAAAACTGGCTAAAGATCTTCTCAAGAAAATCGAAGAAACAACTGCTACTTTTTTCACATTAAAAAGAATAAAAATAGGAGGGGGAGCGTGCATGAAAGTAATGGGAGAAATTGTCGGAGCCCTGGAAATGGATCCTCAGACGCTTCAGGAAAGAATCGAAGCTTTTATCGCCCGGGGAGCAGATATAATCGACCTTGGGGCCACCCTTAATACCATGCCTGAACAGGTTCGAAAAAACGTATCCCTCGCAAAAACACTTACCGATGCCCCAATAAGCATAGATACTCTTGACCCCGAGTTAATAAAAGAAGGAGTAAATGCAGGAGTAGACCTTGTACTAAGTCTGAACAGTACAAATATGGAAACTTCCGGCCCGATTGTTGCCAGTGCAGGAATTGCTGCCGTGATAATTCCGGATGAGGATAAGAGTCTTGAGAGCCTTGTCCGAAATATCGAAGCTGCTTATAGGCTTGGAATTGAGAAAATAATAGCCGATCCCGTACTTGACCCTATTGGTCACAACATAACAATGTCTATTGTCCGCTATTATGAGTTTCACAGGATGTACCCCCAAATTCCCGTATTCTATGGAGTCGGCAACGTAACTGAACTTATGGATGTAGATAGCATCGGAGTTAATGCGACACTCTGCGGAATAGGAAAAGAAGTAGGTGCAGGTATCCTTTTCACCCCTGAGTTTAGCGACAAGGCTCAAGGTTCAATCCGAGAACTTAAAACGGCCTCGCAGATGATGCAGCTCTCCAGTTTAAGAGAAAGCTCTCCAAAAGATCTTGGGCTGGATTTGCTCTGTATTAAAGAAAAACGCAGACGTCCTACATTTCCTCTTCCGAAAAACGCAATTCAGGCCAAATCTGCAAAGAATTGGCGGACAGATCCTGCAGGTCCTATTCTTATCCGGATAGTACCTGATAGCATCAGCGGAGAAGGTGGATTAATAGTAGCTGAACATGAGAAAGCTTCAGTAGTGGGAAAGAATGCCAGGGAAGTTATGGACACACTGCTTGAATTGGAGATAATCTCCCGCCTGGATCATGCAGCATATCTTGGGAGAGAATTGGAAAAAGCCGAACTTGCCCTGCACTTTAACAGAAGTTATGCCCAGGACGATATATTCTGAGAGAAATCAGACAAAATAGGAGACTTGAGAGATGAGACTTGAAAATGAAGACAAGCAGGCAATATTTGAGATCGTTGCAGCCCGTTATTTCACAATGCAGAATTGGAAGTGGGTTAACCTGAAGAAAGATCTCAATAAAATCACCAAAGCCTTTGACGAACTAAACGAGCAATATGCCTCCTACTCATATGTGAGCCGGGACTGGTATGTAGAAAACATGGGTACCAAGAACCTGCACATGTGCAACACCTGGGATGAATTAAAAGATCTGGTTGCATTTTTAAATACTCACGGCAGCGTTTTTAATTTCCTTGTAAATACAGGAAATAGAAAATCTTTCTGTATTGTAAGTGATTCAAGAGATTTGAATGAAGTTCAGGCAAACGCAATCAAAGAAATTCAGAAACTCGGATATAATGCTTTCGTTTTTTTGGCAACAGTTCCGGACGAAATCGAGTTTCAGCTACTGCAAGTAAGGGGAGTCAGCTAAGCTCTCCTTGCCTATTTTGAGCCCTTCACCCAATAAATGTTCTTAAGTCTGCTAGCTTTTTTAAAAGGAATTCTACAAGCTAGCATTCAAGAGTAAATTTCCACTGACTTATTTGACTTTTTAACCTGCCTCTATAGATTACTCATTCAATCGTACAGACCACCGGTTAGATTCCCTGCTGAGAGTTATCTTGTCCTCCCTGGCAAGCCACCCAACCGCCATTAGAGCCAGCTGGGAATCAATGCCATTACTACTCAGGTGGGTTTTTATCTGATTCAAACTGCATTCGCCTTCTTTTAGCCTGTGATATACTAATCCTGCGGCTTCTCCAATCTTCAGGGTCATATATTCTGTCATATTTACCACTGATCTTATTTTCATTTGAAAAACAGAATATAATTTCTTGCAACTTGAATAAAAACCTTTTTCCTGTATATGTGGAGATTTTATTCAAAATTTAATACTATATAGTACTTTGGCTGGGAAAGTGGATCAATATTTCTCGGCAAGTACCTGTTTACATTTTTGATTTTATTCTCTTTACAATATGCCGTATCTTATAGATTTATGGTTTCTTTGCATCAAATCATAGGAAAAACTATAGTATCAGTTTGAAGAAAGTGCTTGCCGCTTCATCTGGATTTGTATTTTAGCTATATCAGCAGATGGGAAAACATATATTAGTGAAAGAAAGGGTTCTCATACTAACAAATGCAGAAATCATTAATTCGGCCAAAAGAGTAAAAAAGTTTATATAAATAATAACTGTTTAAGCTTTCGTCGAGAACTAGGTTTAACCAATTAACATTTGAATTTATTTTTTAAAGAGATCATGAGAGAAGTGATCGGCTAAATGGAGAAAATAACCAGAAATAAAATGGCTAAGGCAACGCTCAATGCTCTACTTTGCTTAGCCATGCTGTCACTGACACCAGCAATGGCGGCTGCAAGTGAGGCGAATCTAAAGATTCCGAATTTGAGCCCGGAGCAGAATAATTTACTGCTCTACGGTATTGTCGTCTGTGTATTAGGCATGCTATTCGGTCTTTACCAGTTCATAAAGGTAAGAAGAATTCAGGCCCATCAATCGATGCTGGATGTGGCCAGCACGATTTACGAAACATGTAAGACATATCTTATCCAGCAGGGTAAATTACTGGGAATATTGTTTGTTTTCATAGGAGCCTGTATAGCCTTCTACTATGGCTTCCTGCAGGAAACACCTTTAAACGGGGTATTGATCATCCTTGCCTGGACAATACTGGGAATATTGGGATCCTACAGTGTTGCCTGGTACGGTATTCGAATGAATACCTTAGCTAACAGCAGAACTGCATTCTGTTCCCTGGAAACAAAACCTTTGAAAATGTTAAACATCGCTCTGGATGCAGGCATGAGCATAGGGGTCCTTCTGGTCTGTGT
>JAUPKV010000195.1 GCA_030837265.1 Methanobacteriota archaeon | reverse complement strand
GGTCTCCTGAAATACATTGAACTTGAATACTATCTAAGTGATCTCCTGGGAGTAAAAGTAGATTTGGTGACCAGAACAGGGTTAAAACCGAATATAGGAAAACGCGTTCTTGATGAAGTGATTTCTCTATGACTTCTAAAAAAGACGAGAGAGAATTCACTCAATTTTTACAGGACATCCTTGAAGCTATAGATGATATTGAAGGGTTTGTTAAAGAAATGGAATATAATGAGTTTTCCGGCGATAAGAAAACCATATATGCTGTGACAAAAGCCCTGGAGATCATTGGAGAAGCAACAAAAAAACTTCCTGATTCCCTGAAAAATGAATATCCGGACGTCCCATGGAAGTTCATGGCTGGAATCCGCGACAAAGTAGTCCACGGATATTTTGCAATAGACCTCCCTATTGTCTGGAAGACTGCAAAGACAGATGTTCCTTGCCTGAAGAAGACGAAAAACAGGACGAAAAACTTAGTACGCATTATTAATTGTACCTCAGCTAGCAAAGCAATTTAAAAAATTGGAAAAACGAGATCCTGTATGCTGCAATGCATTACGAAAAAAAGTAAGAGAAATTTGTGTTGATCCCATTCAATACAAAAACCTTAATTATCCTCTTAATGATTTCAAGCGTGTGCATGTATGTGCTCAATATTAATTTCACTTTTTTAATTCAATCCAAAACTTATTACTTTAATCGTAATTTTTGATGAAGTTGCCGCCTGATCACGAAGTTATTCTATATATAGCATTAGATGGATAATCTGTCATGATGGCTGCAGTTGAGAAAGTAAGGCTTGAAGGAATGGCTTTAAGAGATGTTTTTAAACCTAATTTCTTATGTAAAATCGATGACGCTGGTGAGAATATTTTTCCGATAAGTATCGCCTTTGTCAGGGAATCTGAAAAGTATGGAAAACTGCATTCCAGTCTGATTACTTTTAGCCACCAAAATAATGATGAGGTCAAAAACAAAGTCCTGCATATCGAATCCGAAGATCCGGAATTACTGGACATATTTTTAAAAATAATCGAGAGGGAACAAAATGGCGCAGGTTCGGAAAGCAAGTCCTGAAGATCACATTTACAAATGTAAGCTGGACAAAGACCTGGTTTTCGAAACATCTGAAGGCTTACAGCTGAGCACTAAAATAAGTTACACTAAAGGAGATATCATTGATTACCTTCTCTCGGAGCTTCAGGAGTTGAAGCTGAAAATTAAGGCTCTTGAAAGCAGGAGAAACACTACAGAGGATTCCTTAATGTCTTTCTGGGACAACGAATATGATGAAGCCTGGAATGAATGTTAAACAGAGGGATATTATCCTAATCCCTGTTCCCTTTTCTGATCTTTCCACAAGCAAAAGAAGACCAGCTATTGTAATCTCAAACAGTTCTTACAACATGCATAGTGACGACGTTATTTGTTGTGCCATTACCAGCAACCCAAGAAATTACGCCGGCTGCGTGCCGATAAATAATTCTGACCTGGAAAGCGGCTACCTCAAGTACGAAAGCCAGATCAAGCCTACAAAAGTTTTTACTCTGAATAAAAACCTTATAATAAAATTCCTTGCAAAACTAAACACTGAAAAAGGTAAAGAAGTAATTCGAAGCCTAAATTCTTCCATTTGTATCGAGGATGTAGCTCTTGAAGAATAATGGTGCCCGAGTTTTCGCTTCAGGAGCACGAGGTCCGTTTGGTCGCTTCGCTCCCTCAAGCGGACTAGATTATGGACAAGTGACATTACTTTCCTACTACTCAAGAGGGCATATTAAAACTCTATTTTTATATTTAGCCACCCGCCTCTCCTATCAACCCCGTACAACCGGCATCCTGAAAAACGATTAATGTTTAGACCACATACTTAGGAGAGATCAAAAATGAAACCAGATAGATGCAGTTTTTGTAAGGGCAAACTCGTTGAAGGTAAAACCGAGTTTGTGGCAAAAGTAGGAGAGCAAATTATTGCCATTAAAGATGTTTCCGCCTATGTCTGCGAAAACTGTGGGGAAGCATATTATACCCCGGAAGTCTCAAGAAAAATCGATATAGTCATGAAAAAGTTCCATGAATCCAAACTGCTTTTGCATCCGGTAGCTGCCGGAGAGCTGAGCTTTGATGAGATTGTTGCGTAACCCGAGGTCGAGTTGCAGCTCGATGATTCGCTGTACGTTTCGGTCGCTTCGCTCCCTCAAGCGAACTAATAAAATATATAGATATCTAGTGGTCTTGTAGAACTTGGAGACCATCTTGTTTACCTATTTAGAGCTCTATTTTGTGCTGTTTCAGAAATAGTACTTTACTTGTTGATGAATCACCATGGAAGTTACCACGGAAGTCACCATGGAAGTCACCACGGAAGTTATCCCTTGTAGAACCAAGTTTGAGCCAAGTTGGGACTAAGTTGGGACCAAGTTGGGACTAAGTCTGACGAATGCTTCGCTAAGGCGAGAATATTAAAACTCCATATTTATATTTAGCCGCCTCCATCTACTCTCAATCATGTACTTATTTTAAGCCATGAACCAAAGCTCTAACGTAAAACCCATATTAGCTTATGGTTTAGCAGAACCAAATATATGCGTTTAATATGTGGTCAATCCGGGTTTGAAGCAAATCTTATTCGAAAACCGGAAAACCATATTGGCTTTCTTTAACGTGTCTTGTCCCGCTCGACGCAGGAGAGCGGCCTTTCCTTAAAGAATAAAAAGAAGACGGTGTACGAACTTAAACGGCATTGAATTCATGGAAACTCAAAAATTAATTACTTTCCAAAAATAATTATAGTTTCAATATGAGCATTCGTTTCAGTCAATTTGATTTCTAAACTGCGGAAAGCGCTGAAAATGCGGACGAAAAGTTTTATGGGCATATTCCTTTGCGTTTTCCACTCCGGACTGCCATAGAATACATAATTTTCTCTCCTTGCCAGCTTAAAGAACTAATTTGAGGGCAAGTTTTTCAATTTCTTTAGCTTTTTCTGTGGTTTTAAATACTTGATAGGTTTTCCGTAATCCTTCCTAGAATTAGCTATTTCAGCAGGCCGTCGGGTGTTTTTGAGGCGGCTATTGAGGGCGTCGGGTATGTTCTGAACAATGTTGATTTTGAAGGCCTGGTTCCGGTTTCCATTTGAATCACAAAAGAGAAAAGAATGAGGTTCTGAACTATAAAAACGCATTTAGGAAAACCTGCTATTACTTAATCGATGACCAAAGAGGCAGTTTGTATCAACAGTCATATATAAATAACACTGTTATATATTTTTGTTTATGGAAATAAAAGAAAGTTATTTAAAGGAAAATGAATTCCCGGAAGATGGACATGAGGCTACAAATAACGAGATCAAATCCCATTCAAGCGTGGTAACCGAAGTACAAACTTCAAATCCTGAGAAATTACTCACAAAGGACCCTATGGGAACAGATTTGGCTACAGAGGTTACTGTTTATAACGATAATCTCTCTTTAGTAAAGGAGAGGAGAGAACTTGAACTTGAGGCCGGAATTAATAGAGTCGAATATACGAACGTAGCTGCTCTTATCGATCCGACCTCGGTAATATTTGAGGATACGAAGCACAAAGATACCACTGTCCTGGAACAGAACTATGAATACGATCTTTTGAGCAGTAAGAAGCTTCTTGAAAAATTTCTTGACAAGGAGATTAATGCAACCGAAAAAGAAGGCAGCACGTATACCGGGACCCTTTTGAGTAATGATGGCGGAGTGGTGCTCAGATTGAGCAACGGGAAGGTTGTGACTCTTTCCGAAATCTCGAAGGTAGAATTCCCTGATTCTGCAGGCCTGCTGACAAAGCCTACCCTGGTCTGGCAGGTTTACTCCCCGACAGCTGGCAAACGAGATGTCCTTACTTCTTATCTTACAAGTGGTATGAGTTGGAAAGCAAATTATATTGTAAAGACAAACGTGGATGACACAGCGGCTGACATACAGGCCTGGGTTAGCGTAGAAAACAGCTCCGGAACAACCTTCGAGGATGCCAAACTGAAACTGGTAGCAGGGGAAATCCATCGCGTTGTCGAACAAGAAGAAACGCATCCATACATGGTTACAGAAAATGCCATCGATTACTCACAACCAAAAAACAGCTTTGTTGAGGAAACTCTTTTTGAATATCATCTCTACACCCTTGAGAGGCCGGCTACCCTGAAGAATAACCAGGTAAAACAGATTTCTCTGCTCTCCGCAGATTCCGTGCCTGTAGAAAAGGAACTCGTTTTTGAGATGTCAAAAAGCAAAGATATCCAGGTTGTCCTGAACCTGAACAACTCAAAAGAAAAAGGCCTTGGGATGCCTCTTCCTGCCGGCATTATAAGAGTATACAAAGCAGATTCCGAAGGGCAGCTTCAGTTTTTAGGGGAAGACCGTATAGATCATACTCCAAAAGACGAGGAGTTCAAGATTATTGTCGGAAACGCTTTTGATGTAAAAGGTACGAGAACCAAAACCGATTCCAAAAAGGTAGACTCAGATCACTGGAGGGAAAGTTACGATTTTGATGCAACAGGCAAAAGAATCCAAACCAATTTCAGGAAAATAGGCTCTGATGTATGGAGGGAAAGTTTCAAAATCGAGCTCAAGAACCACAAATCCGAAGCTCAGAAAGTAAAGATTGTAGAGCATTT
>JAUPKV010000194.1 GCA_030837265.1 Methanobacteriota archaeon | reverse complement strand
GAGATTACTTGGAGATTATTCTTGATTCTATGGTGGATTTCCTTTTTACGAGCAATTTCGATGTTATTAAGAGCTTCTTCAGCCTCTTTTTTCTTAGTGATATCCGTTAACAGACTCATTGTGCCCATATACTTACCATCCTTATCTAAAAGGGCTTTAGCATTTAGAAATGCCCAAAGAGATGACCCATCTTCACGAGTTAGTTTCACTTCATAGCTATTGTTTATCCCCCGTCTCCTCATTTCCAAATTCACTTTGACAATATGCATGTAGTCTTCGCTTATTATATCCCATATAGGCTTATTAATAAGCTTTTCATGGGTGTAAAAAAGCATTTCTGCCAATTTATTGTTAACAAACGATATTCGGTCTTCATTATTTGCTATAAGTATTCCTTCATTTGCTGTTTCTACAATATTGCGGTATTTTTCCTCACTTTCTTTTAACGAACTATATGCCCTTTCAAGCTCTGCTGTGCGTTCTTTCACTTTATCTTCTAATGTTTCATTTGCTTCTTTTAGAGCCTCTTCTGCTTTTTTGCGCTCTGTAATATTTATAAATGCAGAAATAGATCCAGATGGATTGCCCTGCTCATCTCGCAACGGTCTGGAATTTCCCAATAAATGTCGAATTTCGCCGTCAGGGTAGACTATAGAGAATTCGTAGTCCTGTACTTCTATACCTGCAGCTGACATATGTACAGGCATACCTGCAGGCGGAATCTCCATTCCATCTTTGAATATGCTGAACGTTTGCGGTCTCTCCCCTTCAGGAACGGACTTGGATTCATTTGCATCCTCAGGAATTAGGATCCATTCATGGGAAAGCCGATTACCAGTAATCTGAAGCGCTCTGGGATCGTGTGCTATACACACGGCTGCAGGAACAGCATACAGTAATGTTTCCAGTTGCTCAGAGCGAGTACGCTCTCGTTTTTCGCTTTCTTTCAGCGTATTTAATATGGCATTGCGTTCAGCCAGAGACTGAGTAAGCTTGAGGTTACTATGGCTTATTTGTGAGAGCATGTTGGCAAACTTTGCGAGGAAGGCCATACCTATGTTCACGGTCTCTCTGCTTAACCGTGGAACTTTTTCAAGCGCTGCTATATACTCCTCCTCATTGAAACCGTATTTTTTGGCCTGAGACCGGAAAAGTTCATAGTCAAGAGGTTCGTCGTCAAAGAAGAATTGACCTGAGAAAATGTTGCCGAGATGCTGCCCGCCCACAATAACGGGAGTCACCATATCCCACATGTTATTCTTGCATTTATACAGCTTAAGCTCTCCCTGGGAAACATCTGCAGAAAGCTCAGTGTCGCTTTCTATGCAGTGCTTGCAGGATTTGGGATTTACCATGTGTAATTTGGTACAAATATCCTGCCATCCAACACCCACCAAAACTTTGCCTTTCAGATCATCTAGGCTCATGGGAATATGGGCAAGCTTGTAGAAATCATCCAGGAGAGATTGGATCGCTTTAGTATCAAGAAGATCAACCAGATCAAGGTTTGCCTCCTCCTGAGCTTCATTTGAGGAAAGAACAGTACAATCATTTGACACATTAAGTAATGGATTTGGGTTTGTTTCTGGAAATTGTTCCAATGGTGTTTTCATTTTTTCCTCAGGCTCCTCTCTTGATAGGAATATTCTAGTTCGGTCACTCGTTTGAGCTAAAATATCTGCTGCAACTCCTTTAATAAAAAAATAATCCTAAAATATCTCACATAAGCTTGCATGCAATTATTTAATAACTCCAAAATTTTGCAAGGCTGATATTCAATAGATTTGTCTAGCTTATATAACTTATTAAAAGGCTAAAAATAATAATTCTGATTTAAATATCGGTTATTTTTATATTAAATAGTAAATATCAGGCTATTAATAATTAAAACATGACGGCATAACTTTTACCTCTGTTGACATCGGTTTGTGGTAAATGCTCTGTTCATCCACTCCAATACCATCAAAAGATCTCCTGATGGTCTTTTGGCAATTACCGATCTCGACTGCATTTAAGTATCCCTAATGCTTATCTTATAATGGCTTAAGTTCATGGATCTCAGTGAAATTTAAGCGCTAGCCTAGTAATGTCTCGAGTATTGAAGTCTAACAGCCAACAGAGAGCGTTTCAAATCCTCTTAAGAATTGCTTTTTAGTTTTGGTGGACTATCAGTCTTCAATGTTTAAAAGTGTCAGTTCAGGAGACAAGACAAAAATAAAAATTGCAGCTATTGAAGCCGCTAAAGCTGCGAGTATCTTGGAAAGTGAGGATTTTGAAGTTTACGGATTAATTGATGCTGCTGGTGACTCGACTCCAGATGCGCATAAATATAGGGTCAAAAGAATGCTGCAAGCTAGAGTCATCCCGATAACACTTGAGTCATTAGTATCGGAATGGATGCATGATTGGAAAAATCCTAAGGCAGGCGAGCTGGTCAAAGAAGTATATTCAAAGTACGGTGCAATGATCGGGTTTTAATGCTGCACCAAATAACTGCATCATAGCAATGGGGGAATATAATGATTGAAACAAGAAGGATAGCAAAGGTTCTGAAGAGCAAACCCACGATTGAAGGAGCAGGGGTTCACCTCAAACGGGCATTTGGGTTCAGCGAAGTTCCGATTTTTGACCCTTTTTTGCTCCTGGACGATTTCAGGTCCGATAATCCAGCGCATGACATCAAAGGTTTTCCCTGGCATCCTCATCGCGGTATAGAGACCATCACTTATGTTCTTCG
>JAUPKV010000022.1 GCA_030837265.1 Methanobacteriota archaeon | reverse complement strand
GTCCCGCCTAATCGATAGGTATAAACCTATTTTATCTTTTGACTTGAGTGGTTTTATTCAGGTTTTTGGTCATCGCAACCATGTGAAACTATAGAAACAGCTATCTAATAATGACTTTACAGCATCTATTTATTAGAAGAATAACTATGACAATAATTAATAAAAGCTAAAGTTTTTATACACGTGAATAAGCAGCCTTTCGTAAGGGTATGACTATACCGTTTAAAAAAATAAGAAAATTCTCTTAACCTGGATACAAACTAGAGAATGCATTCTCTTCCAAGGTAATCGCTTCCCCATTCACATAGAGCGTCAAGAGCCGGAAGAACCGTTTTTCCAAATTATGTCAGAGAATACTCAACTTTTGGGGGAATCTCAGGATAAACTTCTCTGTGAACAAGCCCCTCCTCTTCAAGCTTCCTGAGTTGCTTTGCAAGCATTTTGGGAGAAATCCCCTGCATGCTTTGTTGAAGTCCGGAGAAACGCCGCTTTTTTTCTTTCGCTTGCCATAAACTTTCTTAGTATCCTTCTTGTTAGTTAGTATCCAGGTTGTATGTATAGTCTATAAATACAGTCGTAGTAAAATAGATATCAATAAATACAGATTGTCTGAGAACGGTAAACAGAATGAAAAAAGTCTCAGATTATTTCGGTTTAATAAAAAGAGGCACGATAGAATGAAAGTAATAGGTATTGTAGGAAGTCCCCGCAAAAACGGAAACACAAATACTCTTGTCCGGCAGATTCTTGACGGAGCAGCTGAAGCAGGAGCAGAGACCCGGAGTTTTCTCCTTAACGAGATGACTTATAGAGGCTGCCAGGGGTGTGGTTATTGTAAGACCAGTGATAAATGCAAATTTAAAGACGACCTTACAGAACTATTCGACGAAATGGCAAAAGCGGATGGTATAGTCTTTGGATCCCCGATTTACTTTGGCCAGTTTACAGGCCAGATGAGGCTTTTCCTGGACCGCTGCTATTCTCTTGTAAATGCTGATTTTTCCCCGCGCTTGCCAGTTGGAAAAAAAGCAGTAATTGTAGGAGCTCAGGGTATGCCTGACCCGACAGCTTATAAGGGGGTTTTTGGAGAATTCGAAGGTCAATTTACACGATTTGCAGGAATGGATGTAAAAGATACTCTCATTGCAGCGGGATATCACGCTCCGGGGGAAGTCAAGGATAATGCCGAACTTATGTTGAAAGCAAAGAATACAGGACTTAACCTGTTTAAGTGATTAAAATAAAAAATCAAATTCAAGAGAAGGCCATATGCAGGTCTTCCGGCTTTATTTTTGTTCGGAAAAGAAACGAGGCATAGCATGGACACAATTGAAGCAATTCATACCCGGAGAAGCATTCGAAAATATACGGACAGACCCGTTCCCAGGGAGCTTGTTACCGAGTTGCTCCGGGCTGCAATGAGCGCCCCATCTGCAGTCAATGCCCAGCCATGGGTCTTCATTGTTATCGATGACAGAAAGATGCTCGAAAAAATTCCTACCTTTAGCCCCTACGCCGGAATGTGCAGGGAAGCGCCCCTTGCGATCCTTGTCTGTGGAGATATGACTCTTGAGAAAGTTCCCGGATACTGGGTGCAGGACTGCTCGGCAGCCACTCAAAACCTGCTGCTTGCAGCCCATGCTTGCGGACTCGGAGCGGTCTGGACCGGAATCTATCCCATCAAAGACAGAGTTGAGGGTTTCCGGAAAGCTTTCGGATTGCCTGAAAATGTAATCCCTCTGGCCCTCGTACCTGTAGGTTACCCTGACCAGGAGCCAGGTCCGCAGGACAGGTTTGATAGGAAAAAAGTGTACTATAATACCTACAGGAAAAGGGAAGAGTAGTTGCTGAGAGATAAAGGAAGAGTAGTTGCTGAGAGATAATAAACGATGTTATTTTCAGCTTTAATTCAGGTTCTTAAAAAGCTGTAAAGAATAGGGGATGGAATATTGGGAGAAAAGATCACGATAGGAAATAATGTGTTTGTTTATCCCATGCCAGTGACTCTTGTGGGGACACAGGTTGAGGAGAAAGCTAATTTCATGGCTGTTGGATGGATTTCAAGGGTAAATGGAAACCCGCCTTATATATGTATAGGCATCAATAAAAACCATTATACTGTCAAAGGAATTATTGAAAATGGGGGTTTCAGTGTCAATTTCCCTACAGCGGATATGATGAAAGTAACCGATTATTGCGGTATAGTTTCCGGAAGAAAAGAAGATAAGTCAAAAATCTTTGAAGTTTTTTACGGAAAATTTGAAGCCGCACCAATGATAAGGGAATGCTCTTTAAATCTCGAGTGTGGGCTTGTGGAAACAATGGAATTTCCAACACACTATCTTTTTGTAGGGGAAATCCTCGCAGCCTATTCGGAAGAGGAATATCTGACAGAGGGAAGACTTGATATCGAAAAAATGAGGCCTCTTCTTTTAACCATGCCGGATAACAGCTACTGGACAGTAGGTGACTATAAAGGGGCAGCCTGGAAAACAGGGTTTGAAGAGATAAAGAAGAAAAAACCTGAAAAATGAGATAATTTGGGGAAAACATACATGAAAGTTGTTGCATTTAACGGAAGTCCACGCAAGGAAGGAAATACAGCCGCTCTAATAAAGCATGTTCTTGGGGAATTGGAAAAAGAAGGTATAGAAACTGAAACCGTACATATCGGCGGAAAAAGTATCCATGGCTGTATTGCCTGTATGAAATGTTTTGAAAACAAAAACAAAAAATGCGTAATTGATAATGACATTGTAAACGACTGTATAGAAAAGATGGTTGAAGCCGATGGTATAATTCTCGCTTCACCGACCTATTTTGCAGACCTTACACCTGAGGTAAAAGCTCTTATCGACAGAGCAGGATTTGTCGCTGGAGCAAATGGCGGGCTGTTCAAGCGTAAAGTAGGAGCAGCCGTTGTTGCAGTAAGAAGAGCTGGATCGATTCATGCATTTGATTCGATTAACCATTTATTTACAATAACCCAGATGATCATCCCGGGGTCCAATTACTGGAATGTAGGGATAGGGCTTGCCGAACAAGATGTTGAAAAAGATGAAGAGGGAATTAAAACAATGGAAACTCTGGGCCAGAACATGGCGTGGCTGTTGAAAAAGCTCAATGCGTAACTTTAACTGGCATTATAAGTTTATTAGTATTTTTGGGCTAACAAAGAGGGGATGCAGAACTGGAAAATTCTAAAACTAAACTGTATGATATAGTAATTAAGTGAAAATTTTCAAAATACTATTTATTTTACCTTGCAGTCTTTGCTACAAGGTCCTGTCAGAAAATTATTTAAATACTAGCTTGATACTTCAACCCTACAAACAGCTGATTACGGCTGTAAGCTTTAATCATTAGTAATACAATTGAAACAAACCACGGGTTATGTATATGAAAGGAAGAGCTTGGAAATTTGGAGATGACGTGGACACGGATGCAGTAATTCCCGGAAGGTACCTTATTTTCAACACTCCCGGTGAGCTGTCAAAGTACACATTTGAAGGTGTGCGCCCTGAGTTTGCAAAAAATGTTCACGAGAATGATATCGTGGTCGCCGGAAGCAATTTTGGCTGCGGTTCTTCGCGCGAACATGCCCCCCTCGCATTGAAGGGATCAAAGGTAGCCTGTGTAATTGCAAAGTCTTTTGCAAGGATCTTTTTCAGGAACGCAATAAATATCGGGGTCCCTGTGCTTGAATGTCCGGACACTGATAAGATTGATGACGGAGATGAGCTTGAAGTAGACCTTGCAACAGGAGTTATTCAAAATATTACGAAAAAAGAAACCTACCAGGCAACCCCGCTTCCCGATTTCGTTCGTGAGATCGTAAATGAGGGAGGGCTTATAGAGTATGCCAGAAAAATAGTCTCAAAAGGCTGAAGCAAAGGGATCGATCCCTTGAAATCTGTTCACTTTTGAAATCTCTTACAGAAAATAGGCATTTTGCCGTACATTCAAGGAGTATAAATATGACGCAGTATAAGGTTCCGGTCCTCCCGGGAGACGGGATAGGACCAGAAATTATCGCCGAAGGCAGAAAAGTCATAGATGCAGCAGGCGAAAGATTCGGTTTTGATGTAGAATGGATTGAATATCCGAATGGAGCAGACCATTACCTTGAAACGGGGGAACTGATTTCCGAAAATACTTTAAAGGAATTATCAGGCTACCCTGCCATTTACCTCGGCTCTATCGGAGACCCGAGGATTGCCCCGGGAATTCTTGAAAAGGGAATTTTATTAGCTGCACGTTTTTACTTCGACCAGTACATAAACCTCCGCCCGATAAAACTTCTCGACGGAGTCTGGACTCCGCTCAAAGACAAAAGCTCAAAAGATATAGATTTCGTGGTTGTTAGGGAAAATACCGAAGACTTCTATATCGGAATCGGCGGCAGGGCAAAGAGAGGAGAGAGCAAGAACCTTCTTGAAGTAAAAAGAACAATCTTTTCGGCAAAATTCGGCCTTGATATAGAGACCGATAGTGAAGAAATAGGTTATCAAATCGGCCTCATCTCCAAAGAAGGCACAAAGAGGGTTATTGAGTATGCTTTCGACCTGGCTGAAAACCGGAAAAAACATGTCTCGTCAGTGGACAAGGCAAATGTCCTTTCAGACATATACGGTTTCTGGAGAGAAGAATTCAATGCAGTTGCCGGGAAGCACCCGGATGTTAATACGGACTTTAACTTCGTTGATGCCATAACCATGTGGTTTGTGAAAAATCCCGAATGGTTCGATGTGGTCGTCACTCCGAACATGTTCGGAGATATAATAACCGATCTCGGGGCAATGATACAGGGAGGTCTTGGCCTTGCTCCGGGCGGAAACATCAACCCGAAGGGTACAAGTATGTTTGAGCCTATCCACGGCTCAGCCCCGAAATATAAGGGCCAGAATAAGGTCAATCCGATTGCCACAATCTGGGCAGGTGCCATGCTCATTGAGCAGCTGGGAGAAAAAGAAGCAGCAAACACCATAGTCGATGCAATCCAGCAAAATATCCTTGACGGCAAAGTAAAAACCTATGACATGGACGGCCAGAGCAGCACATCCGACGTCGGGGACGATATCGCAAGGATAGTTAGAGAAGGATAGTAATGGAAGGATAAGAGAAGGTTGATTCATACCTCTCTTTTTTTATATTTTCTTTTTTTGGATCAACAAGCAAAATTATGAACTGACGCAAAATTGGATATATAATAATAGAGTAAATTAAGTAGTCAAATAAGTATTCGTTTTAGTAAGTGGCACAGCTTCTTTTTATTTATATAATCATCCTTTTTGCTTTGAGGTAGGGGGTAAAACTTGAATAAGCAGCAGGTTGAAGATGCAGTTACGAGATTCAGTGATTTAATCGAAAGAAGCAAGGATCATCAAGCTTATTCGGATTATAAAGAAGGGATAAACGAAGGTCTGGAGCTTGCCAAAGACACTTTTGATGAAAATGCGGGAAAGTTTGTTTTATCTGATTCTAATTACGATCGAGCTGTAAAAATTAAGAGCTTACAGGATAGATTCAATTTGCTTATAGACGCACTCACTGTAAGAAAAAAACCGAAATATTCCCAGGATAATATAGATGGAATAAACCGAGGGCTTGAAAGATCCAAAGAACTATTTAGAGAGTTTATAGAAGAATTTCTGTAAATCCTGGCTAGAACTGAAGAAATCTACTACGCCTATGGATACACTGGAACTTAAGTATCAATGCCAAGCTTAAGATATCACTAGAGTTTAAGATATCTGATTCTCCACCAATATCTAAGAGCGTGTCTTAAAATTAAGCATCGCCAATTATCCAATTGTTGAAGTGGTATGAGTTTAAAACAGCCTATAAGGCTGTAAGTCTTCGGAGTATGGACTACTTAGAGGTTCGAATTTGACTAAGGACTCGTCACAAAACAATTTCAGTAACGTCCTTATTTCTAGGTTTGAATGTATAGTTCCATTCTCCATGAAACTCATCACGAATAATTCCTAATTCTTCGATTTCATCTTTCGTTATTTTAATCCCTTTTGGATATTCATTCTTATCTAACATACACTTAACTTTAAGCCCTTTAGATGTAGTTGTTGCCGCAATCAGATTCACAATAACTTCGTAGCTTGTTAATGGTTTACCTCTC
>JAUPKV010000193.1 GCA_030837265.1 Methanobacteriota archaeon | reverse complement strand
CTATAGCATCAAGTTATTAAAATTTTAAAAATTTCATCATAAGGTTTAAAAACTTTTTCAAAGGAGTTTAGAGATCTCGAAAGTAAAGAGCTATGGATTTTTTCTGACAGAAAAAGTTTTAGTGCGAGGGGTGCGATTCGAACGCACGAACTCCTATGAAAATAGTTTCTGAACAATCGTCTTTGAACTAGCTTGTATAATCCTTGCACATTGGTTTACTTTCAATAAAGTTTTGTCAAATGAAAATAAATGAATATAGATTAGTTCCTTCTCCTTACATTTTTAATTGAATCCCTTCCTTCTTGTTAAATCAGTAATCCCAAACTTTGATCTGTCATATACTTCTTCTGTTGATTTTGAAAAACATCCTTTTCTATTGTATTTTGTAATCTCTACTTGTGAAACAATTCTTATCCTGCTGATAACTTTTATAAATGGAATTATATAAAATTAAATGTGCTAAATGGAAGATACCAAAAAAGGAACAGTAAGTATTGATTTATACAAATTCAAGGTGGGGAATCATATGAAACTAAAGCGAATAATAGGTATTGTTTTAATCAGTATTATTTTATCATCTGTAAATGCAATTGCAGTACTTGCAAATGGCAATAAAAATACGAATACAACAAAGTATGATTCAACAAAGTATGATTCAACATTGTATGATTCAACAACGTTAAAATCTAACTCTGAACTAGTTGCCCCAAATCTTATTGCTGCTTTTACAGCAACTCGTGACCCAAATAATCCTTTGACAGTGAAATTCACTGAAACATGTATCGGAGAACCAGTTCCATACTTTTGGGGTACGAAATACGGGATAATGACATACTTCTGGGGCTTTGGAGATAAAACTACATCAATTTTAAAGAATCCGATACATTCATTCAAAGAGGCAGGTGAGTATAAAGTTTATTTAAGGATAGAAAACGCTGAAGGTCAAGTGAGCAAAGCGGTTATGGTCATTAATGTTTGAGAGTAGTTATGGTCATTAATGTTTGAGAATAGTTATGGTCATTAATGTTTGAGAAAAGGAATCGATGGGAGTAGAAGAACTCTGAATAGGTAATTTAAAAGAGCTTTAGTGCGAGGGGTGGGATTCGAACCCACGAATACCTTCGTAATCAGATCTTAAGTCTGACGCCTTTGACCTGGCTGGGCAACCCTCGCAAAATGAAGGGTAGATTTTATTATTTTTTGACTCTTCTTGTGTCTCTTACCTTTTCTTTCTTTCGCTCGAAAATAAGTATGTTTTTTAGCACATACACTCGTTCTGAAAACATGCTTTAAATAAAGTTAAATTATTTAAAGCTTATTCTCTACTATATGGAGATTATATTTCTTGGCACTGGAGTTGCGATCCCACAGCGGGGTCGAGTGCAGTCAGGAGTGCTGGTAAGGTTTGAAGACAAACCTTTGCTCATTGACTGCGGAAGCGGCGTATTGTGCAGGTTTCCTGAAACTAATGTTTCACATAAGGACATTGATACTGTTTTGCTCTCACACCTTCATCTGGATCATGTGGCTGACCTTCTCTGCCTCCTGAAGGCAAACTGGCTTTGCGGAAAGACAGATATGCGGATCTATGGGCCCGTGGGCACAGATGATTGGTTTTCAGAAGCTATTGGAGCTTATGGATATTTGAATGATGAAGTTGATGTGGAAATTAAAGAGATACTGCCCGGAAAAGAATTTACTCCTGAAGGCTTCGATTGCGAGGTTAGCTGTACGAGCGGCATACACAGTGTTCCTACCCTGGCGTACCGCGTGATAGCAGAAGAAGGAGAGTTTGTCTACTCCGGAGACACTGAACCCTGTAGGGAAATAATGGATCTTGCAACAGAAGCTGATCTTCTTATTCACGAATGCTCGTTCCCTCCGGGTATTAAAGTCACAAACCACTCAACACCTAGCAGTCTCGCAGAAATTCTGGAAGAATATAAAAATGAAATAGGAAGCATCTGCTTAACACATTTCTATCCGGATATGCGGGGACACGAAAGAGAGGCAACATACAGGCTGAAAAGCTATTTCGAGGGAGATGTGATTCTTGCTGAAGATTTGATGAAACTAGAACTGTAAGCATAATTTGTATTGTACATTTTGTATTGTAAATACTTTAAACCGGATAATTTAATGAACTTGCCTTAATGCTACCATATATTAGGAAATAAGATAGCTTATAATTAAATATTAGAAAAACAGAATCCAGTTTTGTTAAATAAGTCTCTCAAACCCATAAGTATCTCAAACCCATGGTACATTTAAAAGAACAGGTGAAGATTATGGCAAGAATACTCTCAGAAACAGATATCGGTATTCTGAAAACAGCTGCTCCGGAGTGCGAAGGGCTTCTCTGCTCAGGTTCAGGAATGATCTATCGATCAATCCTTCCACCCCTGGCAAATCATTATTCAAAAGACGCAGATGATTTCCGAAGAAGAATAAATTTACTTTCCAGATATGACCTTGAATACCTTGTCAGACTCATAAAATCAGGAGATGAAAGTCTAGGTTGTGTACCTTTTGAGTACGTTGGTATTTTCATAGACAATGTTTCCGAAAAGTTAGGTGAAGAAGTAGCAGCTCAGATAAAAGAATCCTACTGGAAATACGAATGCCCTGATTAAATTCTTTGAAGATTTCAATCCCCAATTACGGGGATTTTAAGCCCTACCGTACTTATCCTCGAGTCTTACGATGTCATCTTCTCCAAGGTAATCTCCCTGTGCAACTTCAATAAAAACGAGGCTGTTATTACCGATATTCTTAATGCGGTGTACTTCATTTACAGGAATATCGACAGAGTCTCCTGAGAGAACCCTTTTTTCACTTCCATTTTTAACTACAAGGCCTTTTCCTTCTACTATGTACCAGTGCTCTTTTCTGTGATGATGTAATTGAAGTGAAATCTCACCCTGTGGCAGGACAGAAAGGATTTTGACTTTATATTCCGGTTTATCTAAAAGCACATTATAGTAGCCCCAGGGCCTTTCGGATTTGCGCTTGCATTTCTCCAGAATCTCTTCATAGACCTTGATGTAATCTTCTACCATCCTGTCAACAGAAAAATGTTTTTCCACACTTTCCCTACATGCTTTACGGGAAATTGAATCAATTTTTTTTACTGCTTCTACAGCCTCTTCCACACTACTGACCAGAAACCCGGTTTCTCCTTCTCTTATCAGTTCAGGCATCGAACCCCGGTTTTTTGCTATTACCGGTGTGCCGCTTGCCATAGCTTCAACCACGCCCAGTCCGAAAGCCTCATCATAATTAATCATGTGCAGTAACGCGTACGCATTTGATAGCAATTCTTTCTTTCTCAGGGGATCAACATGACCCTCATAAACAATCTGCTTATTATCTATATGGGGCTCCACTTCTTTTTCAAAATAAGTTTTATCGGCAATATAACCGGCTATCCTGAGTATTTTTCCGGTCTTTTTTGCAATTTCAATAGCTTCTTTTGTGCCTTTTTCTTCATGTATGCGTGACAAAAAGAGAAGATAGTCCTGAGGCTTATTATTAAAATAAAAGCTTTCTATATCTATGCCATGCCGGACTGTAGCGATATAGTCCAGTTCATTACATCTGTACGCATCACTTATTGATACATAATAAGTACTGTTGTTATATTTTTTATACACTGGCAGAATTTTTCTAGAGGAAATCCCATGTATTGTAGTAACAACCGGGGTATCGACAAGAGAGCTGTAGGTAAGGGGGAGATAATCAAAGTGATTATGTATTATATCGAATTCATCTGCTCTCTCAAAAACTTCTGAAATATGCAGGCACTCGTATACCTTTACCATTATACTCTTATCTTCCTCATAAGGCCTGGGGCAGACTGCATGAAGTTTGGCTGAAGTATGCGAATCCGCTGTCGCAAATAATGTGACATCAATACCCCTTTTTACCAGTCCTTCGGTTAATAAAGATACTACCGATTCCCAGGGACCGTACTTCTTGGGCGGCGTACTCCAGGCTATCGGCGATAACATTCCAATCCTTATAATAATACCCCCAATACTCCCATTCCCATTGTAATCTGTTCTTATAGTGGCAATTTTTTAATTTTTATTTTATTTTATTTTATTTTATTTTATTATTTCATTTTAGTATTCCCTTTTTTTGGATTACTGGTTACTCCCTGGTCTTCTTCAAACCACTGGCAAAACTCTTCAGGACACTG
>JAUPKV010000192.1 GCA_030837265.1 Methanobacteriota archaeon | reverse complement strand
CGATTGCTATGATTCCTGAATGCGGATTCGCATAATGGACACCGATTGCTGTGGGCATGGAAAAGCCCATTGTACCGAAGGAACCGGAAGTCATGAAAGATTTTGGGCATTGCATTGGCAGATGTTTATAATTATTTGGCATAGTATTATAACTGATTAAGGGGTTTTAAAGAAATATGAGAACTAAAGAACTTAAAGAAGATATGTATATAATCGAATGGCTTGATAACCTAACTCCAACCCTAAACACGGAAAAAAATTATTTACAAGGGATGCAGGCATATACCGAATTTACACGTATGACACCCCAGGAGCTTATAGAAGAATCAGAGGCTGAGTTGGGTATTCATATGCGCCATAGGAAGATAAAAAAATATCTTATAGCATTTAGAAAGCATTTACAAGACTTAGGGCAGGCAGATTATACCGTAAAAGCCAAAATTACAGGAGTAAGAAGCTTTTATGATTCTTTTGAAATAGATCTCCCTAAGATCCAGGGTGAAAGGCGCAGAGCCAGAACAATTGAAGAGAATAACCAGATACCGAGTAAAGAAGATATTCAAGATGTATTGAGAATATGCGACCCTCTTGAAAGGGCTATAATACTTACGGGCCTGTCTTCCGGTCTTTCGTCTAATGAGATCAGGAATTTAATTGTTTTAGACTTCAAAGCAGGATATGATGAGGAAACAGGCATTACAACTCTAGATCTAAGAAGAGGTAAGGCTGGAGTAGATTTTATTACTTTTTTGAGCCCTGAAGCATCACGGGCAATAATTGAGTACCTGGATTATAGAGGCAGGGAAGCGAAATCTATCACAGAACGAGCAAAACAACATTTAGAGAAACAGAGAATAATAGATGATTCCGGATACCTGTTTATATCCAGACAGATTGATGACGAGTTTTTAAGGACAAGAAATGAAGAACTTAGACAGCTAACAGAAAATGCACTCCAAAAAATGTATAGAGCAATTTCTGTAAAATCCAGGAAAAGCACAAGCAAAGGTGTTTATAACTCGATTAGATCCCACAACATGAGGAAATATTTTAATAGTGCTTTATTAAATGCCGGAGCAGATTCTTTTTTTGTAGAGTTCCTTATGGGACACACTTTAGACGATACCAGAGCAGCATACTTCCGAGCGAGTCCCGAGAAGCTCCGCGAAATATATAAAAAGTATATTCCTTACCTGATAGTTCAGAAGGATCTTGACATAGCAGAAAGCCAGGAATTCCAGAAATTGAAATCTGAAAATGAAATCCTTGCTAGGGAAGCAGTCCGGGCAACTGTAGAAAGATCAGAAATACAGAAGTTGAGAGACGAAATAGAGAAGATTAAAGGGTTGACAGATGGGAGTACGGAATTACTACAGTTATTGAGAGGGAATCCAGAAGCAATAGAAATAATGAAAAAATTAAAAAAATAATTTTATTCTTTTTTCTTGCTCTGTGCTTGAAGGGTTTGAGCGTAGCTGAGAAGTTACACCTAACCTTAAGGTTTTGTAACCATGCTGTTTTTCTAACCCCTTAAAACGCCTTATAATTAGTTCGAATTCTAACATATAAATCTATAAATAAAACCAGATAGTTAATAATATAATAATTAAGTGAGTGGGGAAAAATGAACAAAAGAAGGATAAGTTATACTCATAAAATTTACCGTAGTATTCAGAGAGTGTGGGCAGAAACGGTAAATGCATTTTATTTAATCATTTATATGTTAATCTCTCTAGTAATTATAGCTTCTACATTATTCTGCTGCATGTGTGTGGCAGATATTTCTATGATAACTACAGTCGGAAATTATGCGCATTGCACGCTCCCTCTTGAGCCCCTAGATTTTCAAGGAGCTAATGGGAGGATTTGGATACATAATAATATAAGTGCTACTGATCCCACATATGACGAGCTAATTAGATTTATAAGAGAAGATAATACAGACAGTTACGAGTATAACTCATATACTTTTGTTTGTGCTGACTATGCTAAATATGTACATGATAATGCAGAAAAAGCAGGGATAAGAGCTGCCGTAGTTGAGATAGGTTTTAAAGGAGGAGGAGAAGGACATGCTTGTAATGTGTTCAATACTACTGACAGAGGATTAGTATTTATTGATTGCACAGAATATGATTGTATAGTAACATGTGAAAAAGGGAAATCGTATAGCTCGCAAGGGATAGGTAAGGATAAGAAGTACATATACCCCCCTCTTGGAGTTGTAGCTGGATATGATATTTACTGGTGATCCCCTGTATCTAAAAAAGAAAATAGGGATTTACCCTATGTTTTTTGAATTATTTTTTCCTTTTTCCACCTCCCAGGACTAAACTAAATGGGTCTTGGACATAATGCTGTTTTACCCTGGAGCTCCACCCATTAAGAGCAACAATAGATACAGACTTTTGAGTTTCTTTTGAGTTAGGGAGATCAACTTTTCTCTTTTTATTTTTAGGATTTGGGTCCATAATATGAACAGTCGAAGGACTTCTATAGCTGGGGCTCGGGCTTGGAGAAGGAGAACCAGATGTTACAGGAGAAGGACTTGGAGAAGGAGAACCAAAGGTTACAGGAGACGGGCTTGGAGAAGGAGAACCAAAGGTTACAGGAGAGGGGCTTGGAGAAGGAGAACCAAAGGTTACAGGAGAGGGGCTCCTGGAGTGTGGGCTCGGACTTGGAGAAGGAGAACCAGATGTTACAGGTAAAGGACTCCTGGAGCGTGGGCTCGGACTTGGAAAAGGAGAACCAGATGTTACAGGTAAAGGACTCCCTTTTGCAGCCCTGTTACTGAATATTTCAGGCTGAAATATTTCTGCTAGTTCAATTTTAAATTCTGTTGCTTCGGTTTCAGATGGAAGCCTTTGTTTTTCATGAATAAATTTGACTAATGGATCTGATGCTACCTTTTCATTAAATGCAGCTGAGAATGGATCTTTCGATTTACCGCCCCATTTCTCAAAAGCTGCATTAGTAAAAGTTACAAGATCTTTTTCAATAGGTACTTTATCTTTTACTGCGAAGGCTGTACCCATAGTAATAACGTCTAAAGGATCTTTTATTCTGTTTTTGTGCGCTGGCTCCAGCTTTCCAGTTTTATACATTGTAGAGCCTGCTATTTTTCGGCTCATTTGTTCTTGGAGAGTCTGTATTTTTAGTTTACCTCCTTCGATTGAGAGAGGTTTTTGAGAGTTGTACCCGAAAGCTATTTCTGACTTCCCAGCCGAGGCTTTAAGGGAAGGTGAGCTTAACTCAATATCTGTTTCTCCCTTTGTGGGTAGTTTAATTATATCTGTGGATTCTTTACCGTGTGTGAAAGCTTCAATGCCTGTGTCATAAGTTTCTACCCCCTTTTCATCTATGAGTTTGAATTCGATTTTTCCCCCGCTGCTTTTGTAATCTATACCTTCCTTGAAACCTTTTAATTCGAGCGTTTTTGTGATG
>JAUPKV010000191.1 GCA_030837265.1 Methanobacteriota archaeon | reverse complement strand
TTCCCGCAATTGGGGCAAAATGTATTATTCCGGTCAGTCCCCGGGACATTGCCCATGTAGACATACTTAAGTCCTTCTTCAGTAGCGATTTTACAGGCTTCCTGCATGGTTTTCACTGGTGTCGGAGTGAGATTTTGCATTTTATACTGAGGGTGGAAACGTGTAAAATGAAGAGGAGTCTCAGGTCCCAGATTTTTGTAGATCCACTTTGAAAGTTCCCTTAGCTCTTCAAAGGAATCATTAACTCCCGGAATTATAAGGGTGGTGATCTCCACATGGATTCCCAGTTCTTTTGCAAGGGCAGTAGCTTCCAGTACAGGGCCAAGTTTCGCACTGGCTACATCGTGATAGAATTTCTCATTGAAAGCCTTGATATCGATATTTGCAGCGTCCAGATGTGGTGCTATATTGCGGAGAGGTCCCGGAGTTATGTATCCGTTTGTCACATAGACTGTTCCAAGCCCTGCGTTTTTTGCCAGTTTGGCGCACTCTGAAGTGTACTCGTGCCAGATTGTAGGCTCGTTATATGTCCAGGCAATTGATCTTGATTTTGAAATCAGTGCCCTTTCAATAAGCTCATCCGGGAGGATGTCAATAGTATATGCGCTTTCCAAAGAGGCTTGAGATATTGACCAGTTTTGACAGTGTTTACAGTGGAAATTACATCCTATTGAACCTGCAGAGTAAACATAAGAACCTGGATAAAAGTGATAAAGCGGCTTCTTTTCGATAGGGTCTACGGCCTCGCTTGAGACAGTGCCGTAAATAAGGGTGTATAAGTCGCCTCCTCTATTTTCCCTTACCCCGCAAAAACCTCTTTTCCCGGGTGCAATTCTACAGCTCTGTGCACATAGGCCGCAGTGTACTTTATTGTCACCGAGTTTCTCGTAGAACATGGCTTCTCTTATCAAATTAATCCCCAATTATAAATTGTTTTTTTCTATAATAACAGTTGCTGTATTATACAAAAAGGATAAAAAAGAGATTCATTCAACTTTTGGGAATATATATTTAATAAGAGAAATCCAATTTTCTGTGATAGCAATGGGAAAATTCACTCTGAAATGTCTTAAGTGCGGAACAGCATACGACCAGCAGTATAGGCTCACCTGTGAAAACGATGATTCCCTTTTGCGGGCGGAATACTGCGAAAAAAAGCTGGAATTGAGAAAACAGCCCGGGATAGGCAGGTTTTATTCCTGGCTTCCGATCCGGGAGGAACTTACTACGGATGCCGGACCTATCACATACAAAAGTGAGGCACTTGCAAAGGAACTCGGGCTTTCCAACCTTTATATCGGGTTCAGCGGATACTGGCCTGAAAGAAATGCTTTTATCAAAACTTGCAGTTTTAAGGAACTTGAAGCATATCCGACAATGCAGCTTCTCAAAGAAAGCGGAGGAAAAGCCATAGTACTTGCCTCGGCCGGTAATACGGGTCGAGCTTTTGCCCATGTTTCGGCTATGACAGGAATAGACGTCTATATTGTAGTTCCTGATTCCGGAATCTCTCAGTTGTGGCTGCCCGAAGAGCCGTCCGAATCCATTCATCTGATAGGCATGAGCCCGGGAAATGACTATACCGATGCTATCAACCTCGCAGGAAGGATTGCGAAACTGCCTGGTATGATTCCTGAAGGCGGAGCCCGGAACGTTGCCCGAAGGGATGGGATGGGCACCGTAATGCTGGATGCGGCAGTAAGCATCGGGACTATGCCTGACCATTATTTCCAGGCCGTAGGAAGCGGTACCGGAGGTATTTCGGCATGGGAAGCTTCTCTTCGCTTGAAAGCTGACGGGCGTTTCGGACAAAAACTTCCGAAACTTCAACTTGCGCAGAACCTGCCTTTTGCTCCCATGTATAATGCCTGGCGCGCAAAGAGGAGGGAAATTATTCCCGAGCAAGATATGAAGGATGCTAAGCAGCAGATAGAGGAAACCTATGCCACTGTCCTTACCAACCGTGCTCCCCCCTATGGAGTCACCGGAGGTCTCTATGATGCACTTGTCGATACTGATGGGATAATGTACGCAATTACCCGAGAAGAAGCTCTTGAGGCAAAAGCTCTTTTTGAATCACTGGAAGGGATCGATATACTGCCCCCGTCAGCCGTTGCTGCTGCTTCCCTATTAAAGGCCGTAGAGGCCGGAAATGTTGGAAAGGATGAGATCATTCTGCTGAACATAGCAGGTGGAGGATACGAGCGGCTGAAAGAGGATTTTACACTTTTCAAGATCCCACAGATAGATACTGCCAGCAGCCCGGATATTCCTTTAGAGGATCTGCATATCTGAGTATAACTTAGAAAAATAATAACCAAGATAAATATAACTAAAATAAATAATAACTAAGATAAATAATAACTAAGATAAATAATAACTAAGATGAATAACAGCTAAGAAAAACAAATGAGGTATTTGCGTGGCAAATCCGGAAGAAGAAGTTATAAGCATAATGAAAAAAGCAGGTATCGACCTTGCCGCTACTCTGCCCTGTGACCGG
>JAUPKV010000190.1 GCA_030837265.1 Methanobacteriota archaeon | reverse complement strand
TCTTGAGTTCGCAGAGTTGAGAGACCTCGTGGCTGTCCGTGCAGGCCATTCCGCCATAGCAGTCAGCGGAAATGTTGCCCTGAGCGGACAGGGAGGTCTCGGGCCCCTAGACGGCCATGCCAGGCCTACCAGCCATGGCGCATGCGTTTTTGATCAACCTGGTTTCCGTCTTCGCTGCAAGTACCTCGTAGGGACTTTTTGGAATAGGAGCTTTCCCTCGCACTGTGGTCATCACACCGTTAACGATGGCGTCTACTTCCTTTTCAAGGGCATAGCTCATGTGAAGAGGGAGGAATACATCTTCCGAGATAGGAGAACCGGTAGGGCCACCCTGGATAATGGGTTTTCTCTTGTCAGAAATACCTCTTTTCCTGACATTAATTGCCTCTCTGCCTGTTCCGAGCACAAATTCTTTCTGTGGATTATTGATTGCATCCCAGATTTCATCTTCAGTGTATTTTACGATCCTGTGAGTGTCGGTACAGTAAATACCGCACTCAAGCAGCATCTCAATCCCTGCGTGGAAGAGTTTTTCCATCATGTCCTTGTCAGTTGGGACAAACTCTCCTTTGAAGTCAAGCCCATACTTCTGCTTGAGCTCCGTTGCTTTCATCGGGATCTTCATAAGGTCCCAGTCGTCCAGGGTACACTTTTCCCCAGTTATTGCTCTGTCATAGAAATCATAGCAATCAAATGATTTTCTAAATGTCATTTTTTTGCCTCCCGGGATTATTTCATGATCTCAAGGGCTACTCTTGCAGCTTCGGCAGCGTTCTCCGCAGTTGCGTCTGCTCCGATTTCTTCAATCCATTTCTCAGATACCGGGGCTCCTCCGAACATGCATTTTACGCTGTCTCTGAGGTTTTCTTCCCTGATCAAGTCCATCAGAGTTTTCTGGCCGAGCATTGAGGTGGTCATTAGGGCAGAACCTACTAAAAGAACCTTTTCTCCTTTATGTTTTGCAGCTTCTGTTACAACTTTTTCATTAAGCACGTCAATTCCAAGGTCAATAATCTTGAAACCGTTTGCTCCAATCATTGTAGTAACAAGCCTGTGCCCGATATCGTGAATATCTCCTTCTGCAACAAAAGTAATTGCAATTCCGGTTCCCCCTCCCTCGGCCGTGTTTTTCTCCAGCTCGGGAGTAAGGACTTCCATTGCATTACTCATTGCTTTTCCGGACATCATTATTTGGGGAAGGAAAAATTCAGCAGCTTCGAACTTGTCACCAACAATCTTCATTCCAACGGAAAGCCCCTTATTAATTACATCAAGGGGTGGGATTCCTGCATCTAAGGCTTCCCGGGTCAGCTGCGCGATACCTGATACGTTTTGAGTCAGGATAGCATCACGTAACCCATCAAAGATCTCGGTATTTGTCACTCGATCATCACTTCCTTTCATTCCACTTCTAGATAATTCAGTAATGAATCAATTTTGACCGGCGGTCGGCAACTTATTACCTATTTATTATATATTAAATTATCTAAATGCGTTTTGTATAGTCTTCGTCCACTAGCTAGATAGTGAGCTTTTTGAAAAGGCAACTACTAATGATATAATGATTTATAAGGTATTAGCCTACGCAGACTTCACAGAGCCGCAAAAATAACATAAATGTACACTTTATAACAAAATATAGCAAAAAGCAGTTTTTGAGATAGAAGATTCTAAAGGTTTTGTTGAACGTGAAGCCCTAAAAAACAAATTTAGTCTCCTAAAAAGGTTTATGCGATTGATTCATCCTTCATAAACCTTATATCCTTCAAATTCTCCTGGGACCGAGGCAAAATGCTGGAAAACCTTGTTTTCCTGAAACTCAAAAGGAGAAACCTGAATCTTTACTACCACAGGGGTCGGCAGGAATATGATTTCATTGTGATAGAGGGCTGATCCTTACTGAGAGAGGGGAGTTTGAAGAGACAGTTCAGGGCAAAAAGATTATAGTCAGACCTATCTGGAAATGGCTTGTGGCTACAAAGTATTAAAACGTAGCTATTTTTAGCTTTTATGTTAGTTATTTGCTCTGAAAATTAGCTAAAAATCAAAGAAATGGCTACCTTTTATAACAAAAAGTTGGTATTTCGAAACTATTTTGAGCTTTAATAATATTTTTTACCTTATAACATTCTTTTCACATATTCCCTGATGGTTTTAGACGTGGTTGGTTCAACATTGTATATAAATATAAGATCTTCCCCCTTATTTTCTAAACCTAGTTTATATATATGGCTAAATGGTCCCTTCATAAGATCATATATATCTGATAAATCTTGTGCAATTTTAATAATATCATCATTTGGATTTGTCTCTTCCATTACTAATTTATAAAGTTTCCTTGCAGTTATCTTAAATTCAGTGAATCCTTTTATTAGATCTAATATAGCAACTGTAGGAATTGAACTAATCTGTTTACTCTTGCTATTATTGTTATTATCTAGTAGATTACGAAGAACTCAGGTGGTAAAAGTTCTTCTGGTCGTCTTAGTATTTTCTGTTTCATCAACAGCAACCTGACAATTATATGAAGGTTTAAGGCTTCCAACCATATGCTTCAAGATTATAGAATCTGGATCGGTGAT
>JAUPKV010000189.1 GCA_030837265.1 Methanobacteriota archaeon | reverse complement strand
CGGTAGGAGTAAAACCAATTGCTTGAACAAGGCGTTTTTTGATAAGAGAATCAAGGGTTTGAGATTGGCAGTCTTTTCGAATTAGTGTTGTAATTTCTGGCACCGAAACTGGTTCATCTCCTATTACTTCGAGCACTTCAGCTTCTGCCTTGCTCAATTCCCCTGCCGGATAGCCCGATCTGACAAAAAACTTTGTCGGCTGAATGTTTTCGCAAAGATTCTCTCTGGCAGGGGGGTGAGTCCTTTTGAGATTACTCAGAAAGCTTGGATACTGCACCGCAGCCACAGCAAGAGGAATAACTCGTCGAGGACCAAGAAAGAGTTCTCTGTTCATTGTCCAGATATGGCTGTCTCCTCCTGTAGCTGTTGTCTCCATTCGAATAGCTTTGACCCTGGTCTTCCAGCCACCAACGACTGCTCCTTCTTCGCTCAGGTCAGGTACGCCCATACAGATCGAAGAAATATCCGTGCTCGTCCCGCCAACGTCAATTACGGCACAGGTCTCAAGTCCAGAGAGATGCGAGGCTCCAACTAAGCTTGCTGCAGGGCCCGAAAAGATTGTTTCGATAGGCTTTTTCAGAGCATCCTTAATTCCGACCACAGAGCCGTCGCATTTGAGCATAAGTAATCTGGCATTAATTCCTCGCTCTTCTATATCCTTGATTATGGATTTAACGAACTGCCTTGTTATGGGGATCAATTGAGCATTGAGGAAAGCTGTAACTGCTCTTTCGTAAGCTCCAAGTTCCTGGGAAAGCTCATGCCCGCAAACGGCAGGAAGCCCTGTAAGTTCAAGGATCCGGTCCTTTGCTCTAAGTTCATGTTCCGGGTTCCTCGTGCTGAAATAGGAAGAAACGGCAAAAGCTGAAACCTTGAACTTTACGCTCAGGGCAAACTTCTCAATAGCTTCAAGGTCAAGAGGAGCTTCTTCTTCTCCATTATGGTTGTGTCCGCCTGATACAAAAAGCACGTGCTTTGTAGGCAATTCTTTTTCTAGGGGATGATCTCCAATTAGGATAAGAGCTACTGGAAATCCAGTTCCTTCAAGAATCGTGTTGGTGGAAAGGGTTGTGGAAACCGAAACTAGCTTTATGTTTTTCAGGTATTTTGGGTTTAGGCCGTCTATTACCTTTTTGATGCCGGGATGGAGGTCTGGATAGGTGGTGAGTGCCTTATTTAAGTCAACAAAGGCACCGTCCGTGTCCCTTATAAGCACCGCGTCGGTGTATGTGCCTCCTGCATCAATCCCAAGACTGTATTGCATATTGGAAATACTCCTTTTTGGTTACTTTGAAAGAAAATGAATTGAAATTTGATGTTTTTGCTTTTTCAGACTTAGCTTAATTTCTTTGTTTTTAGCAGATGTGTGGGTATTATTCTCCACACATTTTGAATGAAATACAATATTTCTTTCTCCAGTAAAGTGCAACATTCACAAGTCCTATCATAACTGGCACTTCAATCAGAGGACCTACTACAGCTGCAAATGCCTGCCCGGAATCGATGCCGAAAACTGCTATTGCTACTGCAATTGCCAGTTCAAAATTATTACTGGCTGCAGTAAAAGAAAGGGATGTTGTCTGTCCATAGTTTACTCCCAATTTCATAGAGGTAAAGAAGGAGACAGTGAACATAATTATGAAATATATTAAGAGAGGGATTGCAATTCTTACTACATCTAAAGGCAGGGTAACAATATATTCTCCTTTTAACGAGAACATTACAATAATCGTAAATAGTAGAGCATAAAGCGAAATTGGACCTATTTTTGGAATGAATTTACTGTCATACCATTCAGCTCCTTTTGAAGGACGCAACAAGTAACGGGTTAAGAAGCCAGCAACAAAAGGAATCCCAAGGTAGATAGCAACACTCTGGGCGACCTCTCCTATTGACACATTTATTATCATGCCACTCAATCCCAGCCATTCAGGGAGCACAGTTATAAAGAAGTAAGCAAAAATGGAGAAAAAGACTAACTGAAAGATGGAGTTAAAGGCAACAAGAGCTGCAGCATATTCGTTATCTCCATCTGCCAGTGTGTTCCAAACAATTACCATAGCTATACATCTGGCCAGACCGATTAGAATGACACCTACCATGTATTCGGGATAGTCTCTTAAAAACACAATCGCAAGTATAAACATCAAAACGGGCCCAATGATCCAATTTTGCAGCAGAGACAAACCTAATACCTTGTGATTCCTGAATACTTTGCCTAATTCCTCATATTTTATCCGTGCAAGAGGAGGATACATCATAACAATTAAACCGATGGCAATCGGTATCGATGTCGTGCCAATCGACAAACTCTTTAAAAAGTCTGCAAAGCCTGGATAGACAAATCCAAGGCCTACGCCCACAAACATAGCCAGAAATATCCACAGGGTTAAATAGCGATTCAGGAACGATAATTTAGATACGACGGAGTCTTCCAGATAGAACACCTCTATGTTTTGTAAATCTAATTTTTTCTAATTCAATCGCAGCATCTGCCACTTACTTTGATCTTCTCCAGCAGTTCCATATCTTTTTTACAAATATCTATTTTATCCACTTCGTCATTCATAATTATTGAAAGAAAAGGAAATCTTACGAAGGTCTCGTCCTTTAATCGATAGTAAACCCATTGGGATTTCTTCTCGAAAGCAATTATCCCTGCAACTTTCAGCCTGTTCAGGTGCCTTGAAGTGTTTGATTGTTTAATGCCCAGAACAGCTTCAATATCACATACACATAATTCACCGTTTCTTAAAAGATTCAGTATTCTTATTCTATTTTCATCGGCCAACGCCTTAAGTATATAAACAAGGTCCGCAGACATCACCACTTGTATATGAGTATATGCAATTATACTCATATACTATTTAAAGCTACTTTTTTTACTTTCTCGAATATTTCATCTGCAAAACTCTTTAAATTGAGGATTAGGCTTCACATATTGAATTTATAAAATTATTTAGAACCTTACGACCTTCGTGTTCTCCGCAATTCTCATCCGTTATCCCAAGTTCTTTAATTTTTTTGGCATCTTCATCGTAGCATGGGTGAAATTGCAAACCAAAAACAGCCAAATTTTTGTGTTTCATAGCCTGTATCTTACAATAATCTGACGTTGCAAGTAACTCAAAATTTTTTGGTATTTCGGATACGTGTTCGCCATGTGATACAGGTACCATAAAATTTGTGATTCCTTTAAAAAGAATATCGTTTTGTACTAGCTCTATTTCTATTAACCCGCCTTTGAATACCTTTCTCTCAATATTAACTCCAAAGTATTTTCCTAATAGCTGATGTCCGAAGCATATCCCCAGAATCGGAATTTCTTGATTAATTGCATCTCCAATGAAACTCAATTCTTCCTCTATCCATTTGCACTTATCATTCACTGAATTGAGACTTCCTGTTAGTATTATCCCTTTTATGTTTTCTTGCAACGCCCATTTTTCAACATCTTGAGGAAATGCATCCCATGCATGAATCACTGTGGTATTGCGCTGTAACGAATGAGCTAGCCTGCTTGTTATATATTGACCTACGTATCCTTTGTCATTTCTGACGATTGCTATTTTCTCCATGTTTTACTCTGGTGAGGATTAAACTCTATTCAATTAAATTTGTTTGTAAAATGGCAAAAGACGAAATTAAGCTATCTCAAACTTATTGAGATTACTGATTAATTTACTGTAGATAATCTCTAAGGTTGAACCGGAAAATCAGTATAGCATAAAACAGTCAATTGTTAGATCCGAATGTTTTGATATGGTCATTCTTGACTCAAAATAAGTTTCTTTATTAAAGAAAGCTCGTGGTCGCTGAACCCCCTCAATAAAAGCATCATAAATAAATAAATTAGCACTCCCAACGCTACTATTTCTATAAGCTCAGCGATGCTTAAAATCTCAAAATGAGAAATAAAGAAGTACATAGCCATTGAAGACAAAATGCTTTTTAAGATATCATGAAAATAGAATTCATATTTAAAGTATTTTAGAGATATATATATACAGAGAATAGCCATAAAGAAGTATGAGAATAAGGTTGAAAGAGCAGCACCGACGATACCTATCGATGGTATGAGGAACAGGTTGATCAATACATTTGAAACTGTAGCAGCAAAATTGAGATAAGTTTGTGTTTTCGTTTTTTTGACAATTAATAATGTGTTGACAAAAATTTGATAAACTCCTGCCAAAAGGCCGGAAAAAGCGATTATAGGGACAACAACCCATCCCGAAATAAAGTCTTCTGTGGTAAAGATCCCAAGCAATGTCTTTGCAAGAGCTGAAAGTCCAAATACTGCAGGAATGGAGATAAAAAGGAAATATCGCAGAGAATAAGACACATAAATTATTATTTTGTCCATTTTATTTTCATCAAACAGTTTTGATAATTCCGGAAGAAGAATAAGCTGAAGAGGACTTACAAAAAGCTGTATAAGGCTACCAATGGAACAGGCTGCTGAATATATGCCTACGCTTTCGAGACCAAGAAAGTAAGTAACCAAATATCTGTCACTTGATTCCGTAACCCATCTTATGAGGGAATTGGGGGTTAGAGGCAGAGAAAATTGCAGATATTCCTTTAAATATGTAAATTTGGGGATAGCAAACCCGATTTGTGATATAATCATCAGAAAAGCAATTAAAATAACTATACTCTGCACTAATAATGTGGCTGCAATCACTCCGAGGAGTCCATATCCCATTTTAAGAAATGCAAGAATTAAGAGTAGTTTTCCAAACGTTTCAAAAATGGTAAAGTAAGAAAATTTCTTAATCTGCCTAACTATTCTAAAATAGTAAAGAGACACAGGTTCGATCACATTCAAGAGAATCAAAAGGGAACCTGCTTTGATGAAATAAGTCGCCTCTGGATCATTGAAAATAAATATGGCGAGATGCTCTGCAAGCGAGTACAGTAACAAAGAGGCCATAAGTCCGGTTATGGTCACAAAAAAAAGAATTGAATAGACAGCTTCTTTAATTACCTCATTCTTCTTTTCGGAAGATAAAAATCGGACAAGGCTCATTGCCAGACCCATAAGTGCAAAGGGAGTGATCAAAGATATGGTGATATTGATCTGAGCCCAGAGTCCATAATAATATGGTCCAAGGCTTTTTGTAATTATTGGAAGCAGAAAAAAAGAACCGAGGCTTGTAAGTACCTGAACTATCCCAATAAAGCCAACATCTCTTGCAAACTTTTGGTATGACATCAAATAACCTTGAAAAGCTATGTTTTGAGATTCATAACTGAAACACTTCTGAACTAATGTTAAAAATAATGATTACGTTTGATCCAACTCATTAACAATATGGTATTTAAGCTCTTTTGAACTTTCAATAGTTCAAATCTATTTAAGTTCCGAAATTCTAAGTTCCGAAATTCTAAGTTCCGAAACTCATTCTTTAAATGTAAAAGTAATCTCCAATTGTAATCTCAGGATCTCCTGTTAGCCTGCAGTAAGGCTCTAGTTGGGCTCTTCCTGTGAAATTGACGCCTGAAAACGTGCAATTATTATAGATCACACAACACCTTTTCTTCTCAATAAAAGCCTTTTACGAACAATCTTACTTTGTTCTGTAGATTTTTAGGCATACCTTACAGACACCTCTAACATAAATTAAAAAAATTTTCGAAAACGAAAGATCAGACCTTTTATTTAAGCTTGTAAAAAACATAACTCTTTATCATCAAAAGTTCTAAAGATCTTCCGCACGGTCCGAAATGCAGTTAATTCTCAGAAATCGAAGTTTAAAGAAACAAACTATTTGTTTGCAGGTTAATCTCATTCTCATAACTCTCAAAAAATTACCGATAGCTCCGGTAGTCATATCCATGCAATCCTTCAAAAACGGTTTTAGGTCCTGTCTATCATAGACAGCAATATAAGTCCTATCGGATTCCTTAAGGTTTCTTATAAATGTCTGGAGATATTTCTTGCGCCGTATTAAGTTTATTATTTCATATTTAAGATAAGTAAAATGGATGTCTTTATTCTTTATCTGAACCTGAGAACTTGCATTTTCTCCGATTGCATCAAGGTACTGAGAATAATGCAGATTAACTCCCGATAGATTACCCACTCTGTGCCACATCATTGAACGCAGATTTATCTCCATAAGTTTGTATTTTTTGTCCCGGAAATCGTATTTAAATTCGGGTTGAGCAATTCCCTTTATATCTATGCCATTAAGAAGTTTTCTTCCCTGTAGCAACACAGCCTCCGGAGCCTTATTTGAGGCACTTGCAAACACTCCAAAACTATCGGGATACTGAGACAGCTTCTTCCCTGTCCACTCGTTTAGGATTTTCCCGTTCATATCTCTGTAAGCAACATAAGCATATATGCAGTTTTCATCCCCAGGGATAATTTCGGAAGCTAAAAACTTGAT
>JAUPKV010000188.1 GCA_030837265.1 Methanobacteriota archaeon | reverse complement strand
GTTCCAACAAACAGTTGACCTTACAACTCAAGAAGATGCTGACATCGCAATCAAAGGCCGGCATGATCCTACAATCCCCCCGCGCATGGTTCCGGTCGCAGAAGCCATGGTTGCTCTTGTACTCGCCGATCATATGTTAAGGAGCGGCTTTATCAATCCCAGAACTCTGTTGGAATAGTGAATATCCTTTGTGGTTGAGACATAACCACGAAATCATCATTATTAATGATTGGAAAGACATATTCTAGAAAGATTATAATTAAACAAAACATTTTTATAATAAATTTGGTTGGATTTTTTAATATTAATATCTTTTTCAAAAATGGTAAAATATAAATATTTTGACTAATTAAGTACTTTTTGATACTATTATAGATTGTTGGTAATGATTTTTTGTTCTTAAAGGACCAACCAAATTACGGAGAGTCACACTAATTAACTAATAAAAATGTGAGCAATTTGTCTTACTTCAAATTTGTTTTCACCAATTTGTGGTTGTTGCAATTAGAATTCGGAAATAGAGCCATGAAAAATTAAGGATTTTAGTTGAAATAAGATTAAATTTTAGCATAAGGGTAAGAGAAGACTTAAACTGATAAAGATGAAATTAAATTAATTTTAACATAAAATCAACCATGAGTTAATGATTTGATAAGGTTGTAACGCATAAGTCCTATACTTTTTATATCTGTATTTTTATATATTCACTATACTAAAAATTATTGTGAGGCAGTCACTATCAAATCCGAGAAACTACCATGCTACTAGTTTAGAAAAAATGGGAGACTTCTGCGCTATGATTTTCGGTAATTGACCTTCCTCCCTTATGAAAGAAAAGTCTGATTATGAGATATTAAAAATGAGGCATTATACCAAAGGGATAACGGAAATTTACTTTATACTTTATACGTTTATTTGCCTTAGCCAAAAAAGAAGGAAGTTGGAGCGGATAGAAAATTTCGGATCGAGAAAAAATAACCGACAATGGGTGTGGGGATACGGCAGTGTGCCAGAGAGAGCAGCACGTCAGTCTTAAGATTGGAAAAATCCTCTCGCCTGCTCGAAAGATGGCGGACCTTGAGCTTGCCGAGGTAATTGATGCACGGGAAATTCAATCCCTAATGGACGATTTTTACAAACTTGCCCACATTCCCATAGGTATAATCGATCTCAAAGGCAATATTCTGGTAGGTGTTGGATGGCAGGATATCTGCACCAAATTCCACAGAACTCACCCTGAATCCTGCAAGCACTGTGTGGAAAGCGACACAAAGCTATCTGTGGGTGTTCTTCCTGGAGAGTTTAAGCCATACAAGTGCAAAAACAACATGTGGGATATAGCAACTCCTATCATGGTAGGTAGCCAGCACGTCGGTAATATCTTCTTAGGCCAGTTCTTTTTTGATAATGAACCACTGGACTATGAGTTTTTCCGGTCCCAGGCTAGAAAATACGGCTTTAACGAGGAGGAATACATAGCAGCGCTTGAAAAAGTTCCACGGTTGAGCAAGGAGAATGTGGATGCAATCATGGTCTTCTTCATGAAATTTGCCAACATTCTCTCACAGCTAAGCTACAGCAATATCAAACTTGCCCGATCACTGGCTGAACGCGATGCTCTGTTAGAAGAGTTAAGGAAGAGCGAGGAACGGTTTCGATCAGTTCTTGAGAACTCCCTTGACTCAGCATACCGCTGGGACCTCCGGAACGAATGCTTTGATTACATGAGTCCAGTGATAGAGCAGATTACAGGCTTCTCTCCTAATGAGATCGAAGCAATGAGCATAAACGATTTTTTTGATCGCATTCATCCAGGTGACCGCAAACTGGTCATTGAAGGGATTGCTAAGTCGTCAGATGAGGGGTTTGGGGCACACGAGTATCGCTTCAAATGCAAGGATGGAAAATACTGCTGGTTAGCTGATTATTTTTCGATCATTAAGGATAAAACTGGCATGAACCGCTTCAGAACAGGTATCGCCCGAGACACCACCGAACACAGGCAGGCAGCGGAAGCTCTCAAATTATCAAATCTTTATAACCGTAGCCTTATCGAGGCCAGCCTGGATCCTCTTGTAACTATCGGGCCCGATGGCAAAATTACGGATGTAAATGGTGCTACGGAACAGATTACTGGATTTTCCAGAGACGATTTAATTGGGATTGATTTTTCCGATTACTTTACTGAGCCTGAAAATGCCCGTGTAGGGTATCAGCAGGTATTCACTGAGGGCGAGGTTCGCGATTATCCTCTTGAGATACAGCATAAGGATGGACATATAACTCCTGTTCTGTACAATGCTTCAGTTTATAGAGATGAGAATGGTGTAGTTATTGGGGTTTTTGCAGCTGCCCGTGACATTTCTGAGCGTAAGAAAGCAGAGGAAGCCCTTAAAAAAGCACATGAAAACTTAGAAAACTTAGTTAAAGAACGTACAGCAGAGCTTGAGCAGGCTTATCTATCATTGAAAGAAAGCGAAGATGGACTTGCTGAAGCTCAAAGAATGGCTCATATTGGAAACTGGAAATGGAACCTTATAAATGATGAGAAATACTGGTCTGATGAAGTTTATCGCATTTTTGGACTTGAGCCT
>JAUPKV010000187.1 GCA_030837265.1 Methanobacteriota archaeon | reverse complement strand
CACGCATATTATAAACATTTTCAACAAATTGAGCCTTATATTCATGAGGGGCCAGAATAAACAACTCTGCATTCTCCTGAAATAGCCTGTTGTAAAACAAACGAGAAATAAAATTCGATACTGTACGATCTGTAGGGAAGTTACTAGTAAGAATTAAACCTCTTGCCATCTAATTCGCCTTCATGATTCTTTATAAATTTGTTTGAAATCCTTACAGGGTTCCATCTGAATGATGATTTTCGAAGAGTTGATAGCTTTTAAGTAGTCCCCTGCAGCTTCGCTGAGTATACAATAAATACATGAAAAAAAAGCTATTAACGAACTTCAGAGATTTACTTTCTGACTGCCATTAACCCCTTTTTCACAAAATTAACTGCAAAATCCATGCCAAAATAAAGGCTCCAGTCGAACATAGAGCTGGACCATCTTTCTGGATGGCTTAAGATATATATATTATTTATTTTTTTACTCCCAACCAGATTAATAAGTTCGGAAGTAGTATTTACAGAAGAACCTCCGGATTTTCCAGGAATAAAATCTCTTAAGTTATTTTTTATGCCCCAGTTCCTACCTGTGTCTGAAAAATAATTAAGCTCTTTGCCTGCGGAGAGGTAGGCTTCACCGAGGATGCCGAATTTATGGAAATCGTGAACCTTCCAAAGGTCTTTGTTGTCAAATCTTGAGAGAGGACGTCCATGCATGGAAATGGTAGTTATGTCGCAGATTTTACGGAAATCTGATAGATGATTTTCAAAGAGCTTAATAGCTTTTGAGTAGTCACCTGCTGCTTCGCTTAGAACTTCATAATGGTAGCCAATTTCATGGCCCATGTTTGAAATTTTTTTCATAATGTTTGGCTTAAAGACATTTTTCGTGGCTCGGAAATAATATGTTGCTTTAATCCCAAGCTCGGACTCTATACGAGCAGTTTCTAGAGAGTGGCCTGGCATCCGGTCCACATCGTGGCGGATTATAGCAAACTTCTTAGGCAGGCGTTCCGAACTAAAGTACTCGGTCATCGTTAGTGGCTCATAATTTCTCGCCAATGAGCTTGAAAGTTCCCAGAATGCGGGAATGGAAAAGTCTAATTCTTTCAGGTTCAACATCTAAATCACCAAGAGATTTAGTTTACAGAAAATTTAATGTGTTTTAATTTGTAACTTTAATCTATTCCTAATAGTAGTCTTCTTGTTAACTTTTCAAAAAATAAGTCTCAACCAGTACTCCATTCTTTTGACTTGTTCACTTGCATATCAAAGAACATCGCGAAGAATAAAAGCTGCAAGCCTGCCATAGAAATGAATACATCAAGCAGGGGGTAGTTTGCTGAGACATGCCCATGAAAAACCATCTTTTGCAGAAAAATCCATATGCCGAATAGGAAACCAAAGGGAAGTAGTAACATACTTGTGGAGTAGAACAGTACAAGGGGATGAAATTCGAGTACTATATATTTCATCCTCAGGCGCCATAAAAAGCCTCTAAAAAGCATTGGAGCTACTTTGCAGATATAACTAACATACTTTATTTTTGATTTTTCTGTGCCGTAACGCGCTGGTATTGTGACGTCCACTACTTTGAAGCCAAAAGCATTCATTTTGAGGAGCATATCATTGCAATAACCGTAATAGGGATAAATTGAATCAAGATCTAACGTTTCCATGGCATGTTTTGAAATCACAGTATATCCGTTCTGCGGATCGCCAATGTTCCAGTAGCCATTCCCTATTCTAGTTATCATTGACAACATGGAGTTGCCAAATGCACGCAATGGGGGCATTCCCTGCCTCATTTCTTTGGAAAGGAGCCTGTTGCCTTTTGAGTAGTCGGCTTTGCCATCGATGATAGGCCTAATAAGTTTTGAAAGCTGAGCTGGATCCATCTGATTATCCCCAGCCATGACCGCTACCAGATCCATTTCATCGGCAAGGGCACGTTTGTAGCCGCTTGTGATAGCTGCTCCCACACCTTTGTTAACTTCATGGTGAATAGGAACCACCCTAGGGTCAGTCATATTGTTAATGATCTCTGCCGTGCGGTCGCGACTTGCGTCATTTACTACATATATCTTATCCACATAAGTAGGAATGCCGTTTATCGTATCTTGGATTAGGTTTACTTCATTGTAGGCGGGCACAACAACTCCTATTTTATGGGCCCTAAAGAGGGAAATTTCATGTTCTTCCTGAATGTCTACATGCTGGGTTTTTATACCTTTTTCTTCAGCTATTTTTATGAAAGAACGGACTGAGGAAAATGAAAAATGTGAAAAATCGATTTTTGAGAGGCATTCTTTAGAAAAGGCGATGAAACCAATAGGTTTGGTTTCGGTACTTTTATTATTAAGTATAAGCACATTTTTTGAGCTATTTTTTGTTTTGGGAAAACAGATTCCTACTGAAAGGTCAAAATTCCCATCACTGATTGGGGTAATTATTTTGGAGATAAGTCCTGGGTCATGACAAATATTTAGGTTCATTATTACAATAATATCAGAATCGGATGCAGATATTATCTCTTTTGTCAAGGAAATATCCCCTCCCCTACTCATGGGATTTCGAACTATCTCTGCACCTGCAGTTTCGGCTACTTCTACAGTATGGTCGAAACTTGCATTATCCACTACAATAATCCTGCTCGAATATTTTTTTGCCCGTATAACGGTACTTCCGATAGAGAGTTCATTATTGTATACTGGAAGTATGACAGTTATATTTTTGCGAACCTCTTTTCTATGTTGCTCTTTTTCGTTTTGTGTTAGGGATTGGGAGCGACTGTCAATACTAAAACCGGTTTCCATTTGAATAACCTCTTCTCATGATTAACTTTGGGCAGGCGAATATTTTATAGCATCTTTTTGTATCTAAACTTATGAAATGGAAATCTTAAAGAGAAAAACAAATGTAACTCTATGGACATTCTTTTGTTGTTTGTATTCCTGTAGCAAATGATTACGCCTCTACGATGAATAATCTGGCGATGCGTTTTTTTAAGATCGTCTAAGAGTATAAAAAACGATACACACAGAGACTATTATGGGGGATGATTAATGATTAATATAATCTTAGTTCAGAAGGATAAGGTTATTGGAGTATATATAGTTACCCAAAAAAAGAGATTAGATCGAGTGAATAAAGAAATCTGGACAAATGAAACTAAGTGATTTCTAACTTCCTCAGAAATCAGCGGACGGCCCGAAGCATACCCTACCTTTTACAGGCTGTCGATAATTACTACTGGTAATAATTGAATTCCTTATTTT
>JAUPKV010000186.1 GCA_030837265.1 Methanobacteriota archaeon | reverse complement strand
AGGAACTGCATAAGCAAGTAACCGCGTCCGCCGTGCAATTCCACCAAATTAAAGCCAGCTTTTTTTACCCTCAGTGCTGCAGCCGCTTATTGGGTGATCACTCGCTGAATGTCCTCTTCGGTCATGGAGTGGGAATGCTGACATAGAGGCGATGCAAAGTCTGAGGGTGCCAGCGAGGGTTCTGCCTGAGCATATCGGCCCAAGTGGTTGATCTGGCAACCCGCTAGTGCACCTCCTTCCTTAATAGTTGCAGCTAACCTGCCCAATTCTGGAATAAAGCGGTTTTCATCAGCATGCAGCATTCTTTTCGTTCCACCACTTTTTTGGTCTATGCAGATGTGTTCCGTAATAACAAGGGCGACACCATTAGATGCCATTTCCCGGTAATGATCGGTAATAAGATTGCTTACTGTACCGTCCTCATGAGCATATCCAGTATACATAGGAGTCATGACAATACGATTGTTCAACATAAGTGGTCCAAGACCAAAACTTTGAAATAAGCGTTCATAAGGATGATTCATCAGAAGCCCTTCCTTTTAAATTTCTTTATACAAGTTACATGCATGCACATTATATGTATATGCATGTTGTATATGGCGGCTCTGTGTAGTAAACGGGTTCCAGAATAAATTTTCAGCAAGCCCTTCAAGTTCCGGCTTCTCTCTGACCTCTACTGATGTAAAACAGAGTCCATGTCTACGTGAAGGACAATCTGCCTTTCGTTGCTGGTTGTTTTTGGATTGAGCGTGAGCATCAAAGCATTATTTGGTGAAAAAATTGTAATAGGTATATGTGAGCTTTGTGAAAGTAATAAATTGATAGACTTATTATTTCATTATCCATCTGCCTTGGGAGTAATTTTTTCTATTTCGCTAATATCTTTTAGTATGCACAAATTGTTGTTTATTATATGTGTGGAGCTTATGGGTTATCAGTAAAAACCATAAAAGATATAATCAATAGGTTTGGAAACTCAATCTAGATTGAAACAACAAGTAGACGATTCTTAGCGGCACGGCTACAACATCCTGCAATTAAAGATCGAAATGAAGTCTGGCGGTTTATTTAGACGGGAAATTTGTAATTAAGGCTTGACCGAAAAGGAATTTTTGAAGATAACTTTAGGTGATAACAATGGAAAAAGAGCAAATTGAAAAAGATACATATTACCGGGCGAAAAAATTTCTCTTACGTAATGCATGGACACAGGGTGTAAAGGACTCGTGTTCTTTTAAGGATAATAAAAGAGGAACTCCTATACTCAGCGTGTCCGCCGAGAACGTTCCACTCGAAGGGCGAAGGGCAATTATCCTTATTCTGAAAATGGAATATGGTTGTGTTTCCGCAGATATCAGGGAGAACAGCGGCGCTTTGGGCGAGGATGCATTTCGCATATCAGGTAAAGAGGACATTGATAGAGCAATTGCCCACAAGCCTTCATTGCCCATATTGAGTATAAAGCTGAGCCTTTTGTCACATACAAAACAATTCGCGAGCAATATCTACTAAGAGCCTATCCGAAAAGTTTTGCTGCTCAAAATGTTATCAAATAGTGTTATTCATAGTTCTAAAACTTGATTGGGTTTTTCCTCGCATTACTTCTTTTGTTTTCATGAAGCCTAGGGCTTAGTGTCTCTTGTTTTTAGGAACACCACCTTACCGTAAATATAAATTTTATGTTTCCCGGCACAAAGAGAGGATTACGTTCCTTGGGTATGGAAAAGACCCATTTCCACCACACTGTGCTCCACTCGACTTAAGTATTCCCATAGTAAAGGGAATTTGGCGGCACGATTTTTGGGTTTGGTCTTTCTTCTGCTTCAGGATTAGCTCCTAATAATAATGTACATAAACCTAATTATTGATAGTATATACCAGTGTTTCAGTCTTGAATAGAGGTGGTGTATTGGATAAAGATACTAAAATAAAAAACATTATATTACACGGACAAGAATTAACGGATAAATATAATGAAACATTATCGATGATAGATGATGAAAATATTGAAAAGTATTTTCGCAATAGGCTATTCGGTTTGAAAGCAATTGTTGCACGAATTTCCAGGAGAATACAAGGAAAAGACATTTCTTATGATCTTGAAACATTAAATACCAGGGATATGAATGATTTAGATGAAATAGAAAAAGAACAACTTGAAGCTCTTAAAGGGTTCGAAAATTTAAAAAGCGATATAAAAGCATATAAAGTAAAATACAAACTTTAATAAAAAATTAATGAAACTCTGTTTTTATTCTTTTGAGAATATCATTTTAAAATGCATCTATCTTTTTAAAATTAATCTTTGCAGCATTTAACTGTATGTATATTCGGGCACGGTTTTTCTGCGTTTTCTAAAACATGTTAGAATATCACTAATTGCGAGTAAATGTTGATCAAAAAGGTCACATTCAGGATTTTGTATTTAGATAGAATCTAGGCTACCAACTGATTGAGTTTATGGTAAAAATCTAAAATTAAATTTGTTGCCTCATTTTCCGGGTTTAAATGGAATGTTCGAAGTGTGCCCAAAGGTTCTTCTATAACGATCCCTGATTCGACCAAAGGTATGATAACCTTTGATACTATTGAGTTAGAAAATCCGGTTTCTTTAGCTATTCGT
>JAUPKV010000021.1 GCA_030837265.1 Methanobacteriota archaeon | reverse complement strand
AGAAAGAATAATGGGAAATAATCCCGGTACAGAAATTTAAAATTTAATATGGACTATTTGTTTTTGTCTTCTTCCTGGTTAACGGAGGAGTCCGGCTTTTGCCTTCAGAAGACACTCATTTGCTTCCTTAATTTTATTAGCAGCGTCAAGCATATTTTCAGAAGCTTCAAGAAAACCGTCTACTTTCGCTTTCTGAGCCCATTCATTGAAATTTGCTATATGAGTTTCATTATGCTCGATCCAGTGTTCAATCAAATGTGAAAGATTTTCATGACTCAGCTCTTCAGTCATATTTATTCCCTCCTGTCCAGGTATATGATATTCATGGTATAAATTCCCGATGGATAAAGCCGAAATTTGATACTGTTAGACGAAACAGTTAAAAATCAAGCCCTGAATTACAGTCGGAGCATCCTATCATTTGCTCAGGCCCGAAATGCTTATTTTAGACCTTTCTAGGATCAGTAATTTCACCGGTAAGTGCCGAAGCCGCCGCAGTTGCAGGAGACGAGAGATATATATAACCATCTTTTCCCATCCTACCTTTGAAGTTCCGGTTTGCAGTTGAAATACAGACTTCCCCTTCTCCAAGTACTCCTTGGTGAGCACCAAGACAGGGACCGCAGCCGGGAGTCGTAAGGGCTGCACCTGCTTTCAATAGAGTCTCCATTGTACCATTTTCGATTGCCGCAAGCAGGGTTGTGCGAGAAGCTGGAGTTATTATGGTCCTGACTGCAACTTTCTTTCCTTTCAAAACAGATGCTGCAACTTCAAGGTCTTCAAGCCTCCCATTTGTGCATGTCCCTATAAAAACCTGGTCTATGTGAGTACCCTCAACCTCTCCGACAGGCTTTACATTATCTACCTGATGCGGACAAGCTATCTGGGGTTCAATATCCTCTGCATGATAATTGAATTCTTTTACATATGCGGCATCGAAATCGGAATAAACCGGTTCATAAGAAGCAGCTGCCCTGTTATTCAGAAAATCAAAAGTCTTTTCGTCAGGTGGGACAATCCCGGACTTTGCTCCCATTTCGATTGCCATATTGCAGAGTGTCATCCTGCTGGAAACCGAAAGTTCACTAATCGCCTGCCCGTAAAACTCGACAGCTTTATAGGTAGCGCCGTCAATTCCGGTCTTCCCGATTAAGTAAAGGGTCAGGTCTTTTGCATAAACCCCATCTCCAAGCCTGCCTTCAACAGTCATCCTGAAACTCTCGGGCACCCTGAACCAAAGCCTACCCGTGGCAAAAATCTCAGCCATATCAGTAGCCCCAACCCCGGTAGCGAAAGCTCCAAAAGCTCCGTATGTACAGGAGTGCGAGTCAGCTCCGACAAGCAATTTCCCAGGCAGGGCAAAGCCGTTCTCCGGAAGCACCTGATGGCAGATCCCCTCTCCGATTTCATAGAAATTCGGAATACCCTGTTCTTTTACCCACTCCCTGATCTCCTTCTGAAGGGTTGCTGAAGTCTCATTGTTTGCAGGTGTTATATGATCGAAAGGAATTATGATCTTAGATGGGTCCCATACCTTTTCCATCTCCATTTCCTTAAAAGCGTTTACCGTAAGTACTGACGTGCCATCGTGCGCCATAGCATAATCCACATCTGCAAGCACGAAATCATTTGCCTTTACCTCTTTTCCCGATGCCCTGGAAAAGATTTTCTCACTAATTGTTCCCAAAGGTAAACCTCCTGTAGCTGACGAAATAATTAGAGCAAAGTAAACAAAGTAAAGAGGAACTTAGAGTTCTGAACTCACTATATTGGAGTATATATACTTGATGGATTATTTTGTTCTATTCCTTCTTTTGTTCTTTCTCTACCAGCACTTTCTTGATTATCCCCTCAGCAGCCATCATTCCTGTAGCAGCTGCATTGACTATATCCCTTGAGAGCCCTGCTCCGTCTCCTGCCGCAAAGAGGTTTCTAATACTGGTTTCCATCTGCCTGTCCACTTTAAGGTGCATTGCGTAGAACTTGACTTCAGGAGCATATAATAGAGTTGAATCCGAAGTAACTCCCGGGATAATCTCATTTAAAGTCTCAAGGCCCTCGATTATGTCCATAACTATCCTGTGAGGCAGTGCCATTGAGATGTCACCCGGTGTGACTTCTTTGAGGGTATTTACAACAAGGTTTTTAGCTATACGCTCCTTAGTAGACCTTCTGCCGCGCCTGAGATCTCCCATGCGCTGCAGGACCGGTTTTCCTCCCCCTATCGTGGTTGCAAGCTTTGCAATTGAACGGGCATATTTTGTAGTGTTCTCAATAGGCTCTGTAAGTTCAATATGCACGAGAAAGGCGAAATTGGTATTTTCCGATTCCACGTTTGTCATGGAGTGGCCGTTGGTAGCAATAAAGTCTTCATATTCTTCCTTTACGACAAAACCCCGCCTATTTGTGCAAAAGGTCCGGACGAAGTCATCGTAGCGGCGGCTCTGGATATGAAATTTTGGGTCGCGGTTGATTCTCGTTACCGGTTCCATAACGATTGCAGGAACTTCGACTCTTACGCCTATATCGATACCGCCGTATCGAGCTTCAATCCCGTGTTTTTCAATCATTTCAGAGACCCAATTGCATCCTCTCCTTCCCGGAGACAGGAGAACAAACCGGGCGTGAATTATTCCCCCATCAGAGAGTATAATGCCTTTTATGGCGCCTTCCTCTATCAGCAGCTCTTCTACCTCGGTTTCAAGCAGGAATTCTATACCTCTGTCCACAAGGTATTGTTTGAAACGGCCGATTACTGCAGGAGCATTATCCGAACCTATATGCCGCTGCTTTATCTCAATAAAACGCGCTCCGACAGAAGCCGCCCTTCGCTTTAGCTCCTCAATCTCCGGTCCTTCTGTTGTCAGGGCTACCTGTGGGGCTCCGAATTTTAGAAAGATGCTGTCGACCCTTTCGACAAGATCCCAGGCTTCAGTCTGGTCACCTGTAAGGGATGCCAGGTCTCCTCCTATATCAGGGCGCAGATTCAGGGTCCCGTCAGAAAATGTTCCGCAGCCTCCTACTCCGCACATAATGTCGCATGGAGTGCAGTGCATGCAGTAAGCGTTAGTTTTCATGTAACACAGGCGTTTCTCGATATCCCTTTCCATATCCACAATAAGTATTTTAAGAGTCTGAACCTCGGAAAGCTCATAAGCTGCAAACATTCCGGCAGGTCCTGCTCCTATAATTATGACATCATATTTTGAATTTAGCTCACTTTCCTTAGAAGATTGATTCCCTGTATCCATAATAAGCCTTAAACCCCCTAAATTAATTTTCCAAATTGCATCTCGGAAGTATTTTGAATTGAGCTTAGAAGTACACTGTCCGTTTCACTCATTTCCGATCTCAATTGGATAATTTGTTAAAGTAGGTTGATATTACTTTTTATTAGTAAACAAAAATGTATTTAAATCTGGAAAAAAGCGAATTTGCTTTCTGCCAGATCTTATCAATAAGTTCTCAATACCTTTCACCATAACTTTTTACTGCTTTTCTTCTATATGTTAATTACTTCACTATTTTATACCCTGATTTTTACTACACTATTATTACCCTGATTTAGTTGTCGAATTACTACCTTTTGAATTCTTTACAGTTGAGCTAACAGTGTACTTTCCGGCTTTATTATACGTATGTGCAGGACTCTTATGGGTTGAGTATGTTCCGTCTCCGAAACTCCATTTCCATGAACCTGGTGATCCAGTATCTATCGGTAAATTGCATTTTCAAAGAAGATTTTCCTGAAGTAGGATATGCCGAAAAGGCAGCGGCCAGCTTTAAAGGAGCAGTTT
>JAUPKV010000185.1 GCA_030837265.1 Methanobacteriota archaeon | reverse complement strand
TCGAAGTCTGCAGTATGATAATCGATATGCAAACAACCGAAATACTGGACATCATGTTAAAGCAGGAAGATTCGGTTGTCACCGAAGGTGAAAATAGCGAGCCTACAGTATACATTGATGCGGATACGATAATTCCGCAGCTTGAAAAGCTTAATCACAATCTTGATGTACTTAAAGCGTCAAAGAGACATCTTTTAGAAAAGCTGGAAGAATTTAAAGTGGAGCAAGAAAAAGAGAGTGAAGAATAAATTTGACTGCTTTGAAGCTTATTCGAAAAATATCTTAACGGCACATATAAAAATATTTTAAGGAATGACTCTTCTTTTTTATTCTCTAACCATCTTTAAGTGAAAATTTATCTATCAGTAAAAGTTCCTGGCGAACAAATTTCGTCCAGATAGCCCTCAAGCTGATTCCGTATAATGTTTACTCCCTCTGACTCTGCTAGAGAGGAGATAACCGTATTCAGATATTCATGCTCTTTAAAAATCGCAAAACTAGTCGGGAAATTCAGGTCAAATAGCCAGCTTAGACGAAGAAGCTTTAAATCATTGATATTTTTGACATCCTTAATTTTTGCCATTTTTTTATTCAGAATATCTTGAATTATAGTTTCCGAGCATCCTGCCGTATCTGGCAAATAAAGCTCAAAGGCCGGATTTCGGCCAATTTCTCCTTCATTAATACTTTCACTCATTGCTCTCAGGATATCTAACTTGTCAGCATCTCTGATTAGTTTTAAGTAAAAAAGTAGTTCTTCGGAGCTTTTTGAATATTCGGGAATTTCCAGACAACTATGGTATTCCACTGCCTTCAAAATAAGAAATTGCTCTCTTTGAGGAAGACGAGATAGGACTCCCTTTCTTTCCAGTATTTTAACCCCGAGAAGAGCATGATCTTCGGATTCCGAATCTACGAATGTTTTATACCTGATAAATTGTTCAAAACGACCGAGATCATGAAACAAGGCTATTGTTTCAGCCAGCCTGTATCCGTCTTCTCCAATTTTTTCAGATTTAGCAAGTAGAAGGATATTTTCACAGACTCTTTCTGTATGTTCAATTTTTCTGTTTATATTATCCTGGGTGAAATCGTCCGAATCAGAGAACTGATCTACATATTCCGAAAACCAATTTTTAAAAAAATCCAGGTCGTTTTTCTTCATATTTTTTCAATTGTTTCTTCTATGTATAATACTTTCTGTCCGGAGATTACAATATTTTTTAAAGGCAGAAACCCTAAAAACCTAATTTTACATAAATTATTTATTTATAAAGATAATGGAATATAGTATGTACAATTGGGACCCAAAACTGTATTCATCCAATTCTTCAGCTCAAAAAGACTGGGGACTTTTGCTGCTTGCAAAACTCAATTTACAAGGAAATGAAAAAGTTCTGGATGTAGGCTGTGGGGATGGGAAACTTAGTGCTGAAATTGCAAAAAACCTTCCTGGGGGTTCTGTTCTGGGAATTGACCTTTCCGGAGCAATGATCACATTTGCCAGGAACCATTACCCTCCGGAAAAATTTCCAAACCTTGTTTTTATGCAAATGGGCGCAAATGAACTCACGTTTGATTCTGATTTCGATATCGTCTATTCAAATGCCGCTTTTCACTGGATGAAGGACCTGGAACATGTTCTGAAAAATCTATGGAAAAGCCTCAAACCCGGCGGAATACTGCTGGCTCAATCAGGAGGAAGAGGAAATGCTGTGGAAATTTTCAAAATCGTTGACTTAATGATTGAGAATGAAAAATGGAATCCTTATTTCGAGGGCTTTCTCTTTCCATTCGGGTTTTACGGACCTGAAGAATACGGAGAATGGCTTAAAAATGCAGGTTTTTCAGTGAGACGCCTGGAACTGATCTCAAAAGATCTTGTCCTGGAAGGAAAAAAAGGATTTTCTGATTGGCTTATTGCCTCAATCCTGCACCCTTACACGCAGCAAATTCCGCAGGATTTAAAAGAAGATTTCATGAATGAACTTATAAATTCATATATCAAAACTAATCCTCCGGATGAAAAAGGTTTTATCCATGTCCGGATGATAAGGCTTGAAATTGAAGCTTATCCTGAAAACACTTCATAACTTTTAAATTACGCCCATTCGGGAAAAACCTTAAAAAAGAATGGAAATAATATAAATTTCCTCCCTCTTCAGGTGTTTGGATGGACAAAGAGATCAATATTTTAGGGGCAGGGATAAGCGGCCTTGCCTGTGCAATAATCCTCCGTAAGAATGATTACAAGGTTAACGTTTATGAAAAGAACAGTTATATTGGTAAAAGGTTCAATGAAGATTGGCAGGGGTTAGAGAATTGGTCTGAAAAAGTTGATGTCTTGAGACAGATAGAATCATACGGAATCGATTTGTCTTTTGATTATGAGCCTTCATCGGAATTGACCGTGCATTACTCGGGAAAAATGCGAACTTGCAAAGACAAAAATGCATGTTATTATGTGAGGAGAGGAAGCAAGGAAGGCTGCCTGGATGTAGCTTTACTTAAACAAGCCGAGAAATTGGGAGTAAAAATCCATTTTAATCATAGTCAGGAAAAGGAACTGCCGGTAATTAAAGTAAATGCGACAGGCCCAAGGTATGCATCCGCTTTTGTAAAAGGAATTAAATTTACTACTAAGTTCGAGAACGGCTTCCATATGGCTTTTGGCTCGAATCTGGCTAAAGGGTTCTACTCCTACCTCCTGACCAGGAATGGACATGGGACGATTGCAACTGTTTATGGACGCAAGGATACGGCTCGTTCGGAAGAGTTTTTTCAGAATACTCTAGATTATTTTTCGGATTTTCTTGATGAAAAAGAAATTTCCAGCGGGAAAAAATTTGGTGGTTTTGGTCATTTTGAGATAAGAAAAAATTATTATGACGAGAGCGGCGCAATGCTGATAGGAGAAGCAGGGGGATTTCAGGACGGCTTCTGGGGATTTGGAATGAGATACGCTTTCCAGAGTGCAAATCTTGCCGCAAGAAGCATAATACAGGATGAATCGTATAATGATTTGATAAAAGAAAACTTACTCACAAAAATGAAGCATTCAAAAAGGAATAGAATAATTTTTGAAACGATGGGCCCCCTGTCATATCCTATTCCATATTTGTTTTTGTCCGCCAAACACCCACTTAAATATTTATATCTTTGGTACAGGTAATTGAGGAGTTTTTGAAGACCAAAATGAAGTTCGAATATGTTTTTATTTTAAAGTCTTTGAGAAGCAAAAGAACGAGAAATTAATATGTTCAAAAAAAACAAATATATTTAATACATTCAAAAACTGCTATTAAATTTAGTATAAGGTAAGCCAGTGAATGAAAATGCAGCAGTTAATAATGCTGAACCAACAATCCGGGAAAAATAGGTCATTATTAAGCTTAAAAAACGTTCTCTTTGGCTTGAACTCAGGACTCCCGGGAATAGGGTATTAATGACATGATCAGTTAAGCCCTGATAGTTCTAACACAGTGACATGTTATCGATTTACCAATCAGAAGGTTACAAATAAAAATGAAAATCGTAAGATTATGCTTGCAATTGTTCTTCGCCGGATAGAATTTTAAATGACTCAAATTCACACATACCGTAATCCCCATCCGGACATTTGTGAGGGAATAATGGAACATCTTCACCAATAGTGATTTGAGCAATCTCTGTATAATTATTATAGAAATAAACAGATTGATAAGCTATCCGTGATAGTCTTGCTCTATTTTCCTGAAGTCTTATGTGTTCGTCAACATTGTCACGCCTGGGATATTCGATCAGGTCAATTGTAACCGGATGAGGTTCAAGTTGAATAATCTCACCACAGTGTCGACATTTGTATATCTCCGAAATTGTAAATTTAGCTTTCTTACTCATCTTTTCCCACCTAACTATATAACATTCCATGATCGGATATATAACTTTAGCAGTTAGATTGTGTAGTTTGCAAGAGACAGACATGAATGAGTTCAATCAGATGGAAAAAGAATGAATTGGTTTGGCTCGACAATTTTTGAACCATTATTTTTTCCTCAAATTCTCCGTAAATAATTTTTAAGATAACTATTTTAATAAAACTGCTACGCTACCTTGAAAAATCAACTAGATAAAACCCGTTTTATAACACATTACTGAGACTTGATATCACATTGTTTTACCAGGATAACAGCAATATGGATTTTCATATTTTGAATCTGTAGTGAAATAACATGCTCCTCTGCACCCGCCTCTACAAATACTTCCCTTATCGCAATTCTTACAACTGCCCGTTAGCATAGTAATATCAAAATTTCTGTTATATGCAAAATTTCCCTCTTTTAACCAAATTGTGGATAAGGATTCTTCACGCAGATTGCCTTCAATAAATTCATCCGAATACAGAGATTCGCAACCTTTAATATTTCCTATACTATCTATTCCAATAACTCTCATGCCTGCCTGACATCCTGACCAAGCACAAAGCGTTCCTGGGCGGTTTCTTAAATATAATTCATTTTCGTCGAAATACCCGATGTCATCTGCTGCATAGATTCTTATTTTCTGTTCATTGCGCTTTTCCCGGATGAATCTGGTAATAAGGGGTACTTTTGAAGGATTCAGAAGCACATTCTTTTTATCAGCCATATTTCCCATTGGAGTTACAATTTGAATCTGCCAAATTTCCACACCTTTTTCCACCAGAAGATCATACATTGGCCATAAATCCTCAAAATTTCTATCAACAAGACTGGTAACAACAGCTAAAGGGATTTTTTCTTTATTGAGCAGGTCAAAGGCTTTCATTATTTTTTCAAAAGAGTTGCTGACATTTCTCATATCATTGTGCTTATCTTCCATTCCATCAAGAGAAATTCCTACATTTGCTAATTTAGCATATTTTATCTGCTCAATTTGTTCATCTCCAAGTAAAAAACCATTTGTAATAATATTTACACTGAGGCCGTTTTCAGATAACTTTCTTGCTATTTTCTCCCAGTCTCTGTATAAAAAAACCTCCCCTCCAATGAAAGTTACCTGCTTACATCCAAGAGCTGTAAGTTGTTCGGCCACATCAAGACATTCTTCAACCTTGAGTTCATTGTCTCTGGCTTGGCCTGCCCTGGAACCACAGTGTTTGCATCTCATATTACATTTTAGTGTAAGCTCCCACACACATAATTCGGGAATATACTTGCTTTCGTCCATAACATTGCTCCATGTTATATTCAAATAAGAAGAATTCAAATAAGATCAAGAATAAGATAATGCAAAATGCCCGATTTCGATTAACTGCTCCTATTTACCATTGATGTTTTGAAGATATCGCAAATTACAATGTTTTTCGGACAGGCTCTAAGTCCTAAAATTGAATATTATGTTAAGCCAAATCAAAAGCTTTGAATTTTTTCATTTGCGAAAATAGCGATCTTAAAGCCTATCCCCAAGTATTTTAGTCTATTATTTAGATGGTACCCCATATGGAGGTATTGCTTTATACATAGGAATTACATGTTTTGCAAGTTCTATATAATCACAAGTAATTCCAGCTTCGTCTCTGATTTCTCTCATTTGCCAGCTTGTAAGATACATTCTTTTATGTTCGGAAGGTGGAAAGGGAGCTCCATACTTGAAAAGACCTGCATTTTCAATCGGTACTTCCCATATATTGCAGTCTACACCAAGGAAATCCTTTATCATTCTTTTTTGCCAATCTTCTAAATACAATACTACAATTTTTTTACCATTTACTAACATTTCTAATCCCCCTGAGTATTACTCAGATCTTATTTTTATTTTTATTTTTATTTTTATTTTTATTCAGATGGCAGACCATATCTAAGGAGTGAACCAACACTTTTTATGAGTTCTA
>JAUPKV010000020.1 GCA_030837265.1 Methanobacteriota archaeon | reverse complement strand
CTGCCACTTTTGTTCCAAGAATCTCCCGGTAACCGTTGTCCCTGATCCCAGCAACTATAAAGAGAGCTTTGTTTTCATAGTGCAGACCATCTATTACCTTGACATAAGTAGCATCAATAAACATGTAAGGTATTTCGTGTTCTATCGGCTTTGAAAAGGAATTCTTCTACCTTTTCATCCAGTTCTTTGGTAATTCTGGAAGCAGAAGTGGCTGAGATCTCTCCTATACCTAAAGCAGTCATTACCTTTCTCATTCTTCGGGTAGAAAACATCCTGAAGGTAAGATTCTGCTACAGCAGTTAAGATGGCCTTTTCAGCTCTAGAATACTTATCAAAAACCTGAGTTTCAAAGGGAAATTCACGGAATTGGGGCTTTAATAGTTCGAGTAACCATTGGCTCTCAATCCTAATTTTTGTATGGTGACAGAAAAAGGACGTAGAGCCAATTATAATTTTACCGAAAAAATAGTACAGTGCCTTCGAGATCGATGCACTAGTAAGCAAACAGATAGCTTTGGCCTACTTTGTGGGTAGTGACAGCTTCGCTGGTATTAGGTCTTTTTGGCGGGATATATAAAAACACCCACCTTATAGTCATATTTAATAAATTAGTGACGTTTTTGTCTATTTTTACTAACTAATACTATTATTGTGAAAAGTGTTATTATTTATTAAATACAAGCGGTTACTATATGATATGATTGCTTTTGAATTATATTATCTATTAATATATAATGCTTAATATAGATTCTAATTAATATTTCGTCATATATTATATTGATTAGATAATAATAATCTGATGATACAATTTTAAATCATCTCCATCGACATATATGGCAAATATAGAACTTATCTATGCAGCAGTCTACCATAACTGAACTTGGATAATACTTAGTGAAACATTATTTCTGCACTGCTTTTGCCGATGTGAAGTAAATTGGAGATCAAACAGTCTAAAAATTGTATCACATCAAAAAGAATTCAGGAGCATAAGAAAATGAGAAAACAAACATTTGACAGAATAAATAAAACTCTCGCTATTTTGCTGGCGGTTTTTTTTGTGATAACATTCACGGCTGCGTCAGCAAGCGCATGTGCTGCAAAAGTTGCTAACAATTTTCCCAATAAGGTGGTCAACCCTGATGACAGCGGACTTACGGAAGCTCAGAAAACCGCATTGGGAAACCAGTTGTTAGACATGTTCGACAACGGTAATGGCAACGGTTGGGATGGTTACAACAACGGTTTGAATGGATACAATAACGGTTTGAATGGATACAATAACGGTTGGAATGGATACAATAACGGTTGGAATGGTTACAACAATGGTTGGAATGGTTACAACAACGGCTTCGACAACAATTGGGAAAACTGAACTGTTGGTTAGGTAACCGTAGACCTTGTTGATTAGTGACAAGTCGAAAAATGGACAGAGCTGTTTAGAGACATGAGAATAAATGTCTCTTTTATGAGGTAATCTAGAGTCACTTCCTACATATGATGAAACACAACTCTGCAGCAAATTAATAATTTTTCATCCACACTACTGGCAATGTGGCGAAGCTTTCATATTCATCGCCACACTCTTCGTTATCACTTATATTCTTCAATCTTTTTTGTATAGGTTCAAGAGCTTCTCATAGTGGCTGGATGCACAAAACCTTCAGAGAATTCAATGGCAAAACCTACTTGCTCGATGAATGGCAGTGTACTAAAATTCTATAAATTTCCTTCGGTTTGTGCTTTTGCACTCTAATTCTTTGTTAAGATATTCACAGATATGTGAGCAAAATGTACAGGTTATATCACAAACCTATGCATAATTATAAAACAAATTTACAGAAGATTCAATACGCTGCCGAATATTCCTATATGGTATGTAATGATTGAGAAAACAAACACATAGGCAAATGTGGAAAAATCAGTCTGAAATTGGCAGTTTTCATTATAATAATCAGACAATAAAACAGAAACAACATTTTTTGTATTACGATCTTTAGCGAAGTTATGTTATTTCTGCATACTAGAAGTATTTTGTAATTTTTATGGGATCTGAAACTTTTAGAATATCCATATGTTTTACCATGGAACCGATGGATATTCTAAAAAGCAGATTTACAGAAAAATAGGTTCAGTACCGAATATTCTGGTTTCCTTCGATAAACCGGCCATCAAATACAAAAACTATACGAAACATATAGACACTTTTTTTGGTGGCTAAGAACATCGGTTTTGACCGTGAAAAATGGCACGAAAAGATAAATAGAAACGTCTTTAAATAGTAGAGGGTTTGGGGTGTTAAGGAATCCAATTCTAAGAACATGGATAATGTAAACAGGACTGGTTAGTTTTCCAAATCGATGTGTTCTTAGTTCCGATCTGAAAAGCGGTACTATTAATTCTTCGGGGGATGGCCATAATTGCATTTTTGCCTGTAGCCGGAAAATTTCATATCCACCGAAGACTTAACAGTACTAAAAAAGGAAAAGATAAAATGAAACCAACACTAATTCCTAAAAATCCTTGTTTTTCTTCAGGGCCCTGTGCCAAACATCCAGGGTACTCTGTTGAAGAGTTGAAAGATACACCTTTTGGCCGGTCACACCGGAGCAATATAGGCAAGGAAAAATTAGCTGAAGCAATTAAAAGAACAAGAGATATGCTTGGACTTCCTGATGATTATCTGGTAGGTATTGTACCGGCTTCCGATACAGGCGCTTTTGAAATGTGCATGTGGT
>JAUPKV010000184.1 GCA_030837265.1 Methanobacteriota archaeon | reverse complement strand
TTAATCATTCTCATCACCTGATTCATTCTCACTGTATTTTTTCCTGTTGCGGAGCACCTTTACAATTTGGTAGATGACGACAAGAGCCAGTAATATACCGACTATCATAGTTGTGCTGAATTTGGACTCGGATTTTTCAATTGGCATATACACTTTCATATTTTCAGAAAACTTCGTTTTCCCGTCAGTGTCAATGTATTTTACTTCACTGTCAATACTGTAGTTTTTATCGATCGCCTCAGAATCTCCTGAGATTTCAAATGAAGCAGTCTGGCTTTCTCCAGGACCTATATTTCCAAGCCTGACAGTTGACTTGGTGGTACTGAGAGGCTTCATTACAACAATTTTAGCCTGAGCATCCTGAGCTGCAGTCTCTCCATTATTCTTATAAGTAACGTTAATCAAACTGGTTGAACCCTGTTTCAGACTTCCCTCAATATTGCTTACTTCAAATTTCGATTCTTTTTTAATAGAAATATGAATAGGGAGGGTAACGTTCTCTGTAGAGTATTCCCGTGAAAATCCTATAGTATCAGAAGTAAGTCCAATGTCAACTGCATTTGAAGTTTCCGTCCTGACGTTGTTCTGATATTGATAAGTTACCGGAAGCTTGAGTTCATACTCTCCTGCAGGAGTGTTATCATCAATTCGTATGGTGAACTTGATAGGCTGTGTAGCTTCGGTTTTAAGTTCATCTAAGGTTTGGGGAGTCGTTGTAGGTTCGATATGGATGTAATCAGATCCCGAGATCAGGTTTGCTTTGATGCCTTTGGCTGTTGTGCAATCTTGTTCTGCGCTCATCTCGGCAAGAGCAATTGACTCTTCTTTAGAATCCGGTATAAGGCCTTGATCTGCGTACAGCCTCTTCATGCCCTCGATTACACCTTTGTTTACAAGCATTACCTGAAGATCTGCAACTTCTCCCCTTTGGAATTCTGGATCTCCTATTAAAGAGGCTTCAATGGCTGGCTCTCCGTAGCTTCTGTAATAGTCTACTGTGTATCCATTGCCCGGGATCAGGAGATCTCCGGTATCACTAAGAGCCGGAGATATAGTTATTGAGAGAACCGAGAGGAGAACTGTAAAAGAAACAATTGTTGTTGCTAATTTCTTTGATTTATTATTCTGGGGTTTATTCATTGGATATCGGCCCCTGGGATCTTTTTATTTTTTTTACCTAATGCCGTTATTCCTCTTTTCCTGTCCCTCCATGAGTCCAGTACTATAATTAGGGGTGGGAATACCGTAAATGTTGCAACCAGTACAAGCAGGATATCAATTACTGTCACCAGTCCAAAGTTGCTGGTTAGAGGAAAAGGAGATGCGATCAAAGCTGCAAACCCAAAAACAACCGTGGCTCCCGAGGCAATAAGGGCCGCCCCTATGCTTGCAGCTGTCTTATGTATAGCTTCAAGAGGACTGGCTCCTTCATCCTTTTCTTCAAAGTATCTTTCCATCATGAGAATTGAATATTCACATCCTATCCCAAGAATCAAAGCACCCAGGGTTGCGGTCATAGGAGTGTAATCAAGTTTCAAGTAAGTCATTACTAATCCGGACCAGCCAGTTACCATAAACATTGGGATAATTGGAACAAGGGCTTTTAGCCAGTCTCTATATACTAGTAACAGACCGCCCAATACTAAGAATAGCCCAATGTAGGTCATTTCAACCCTTCCGCTCGTAAGAGCGCCTATAACCTCAGTATAGACCACAGAGCCTCCAGTGATCGTTACTGAGGTTCCAGGAGGGACTTGCATCCACTTAATATCCTGTTCTACGAGATTTTTTAAATCTCGAATACCGGTGACTTTTAAATCCTTATTGGCATTTCCAATATTGAAATTTAAGAGAAGCATATGTTTGCCGTAAAGATATTGTGATTTCTGAGATCCCGGAATTTTTCCATAAATTGCTTCAATCTCATCACGACTATCCGGGATTGTACCACCGTTATATTGTTTTACAAGAGTTACAATACTTGAAGCACTGTAAATATGAGCCCTATTACTCTCATGTCCACTGAATTTGTCTATCCACTTCAGAATATTAGGGTCGGCATTATCGTTTACCTTTATAATCAGATTAAGTTCCTCGGTTCCACCCATGATTTTCTTCAAATGGTTCAGGTCCAGCAGAGCAGGCATATCTTGGGGAACAAAGGACTGTGTATCGGTTTGGACGCCCACCGACTCATCGGCAATGAGACCAACAATGCAAAGCATAGTTGCAATTCCTATTACAACAAGATCATATTTTATTGTAAAGTCTGTAAGCTTTGCCAGGAAATCTCCTATAAATCGAGGCTTTGGTTTCTTGGGAGAGACTCTTTCTACGTTTGCTTTTGGAGGTCTTAATTTACTCATTAATCTTTTCAACAGACCTCTTTCCGAGATGCTATCAAAAAGAGAAACAGTTATTAAACCAACAAAGAGAGCTGCGATATAGCACATTACTATGCCTACAGTAAGAAGTTTTCCAAAATCCCGAATCATTGGAACCGAGGATGTAAATAAGGAAAAGAAGCCCAGAGCAGTCATGGTAAGGGCTATAAGTACAGCAGGTCCCGTGTGTTTTACCGTTCTTATAATAGCTTTAGATTTATTTCCTTCTTTGTGCAGTTCTTCTTCGATCCTATTATGGAACTGGATTGCATAATCGATTCCAAGCCCTATCAATACCGGAAAAGCTGACATCGAAACCATGGAGAGTGGAATTCCCAAGAAACCCATGGCTCCGAAAGTGTAAATAACACCGAGGAAAACGACAGGTAGAGGCAACCATCTCCAGCGAACATGTCCGAAAACAAAAGTTAACACGATAAGCATAAAAAAGGCAGCAAGCCCAAGCAAAGGTCCCATACTTGTATTCATCTCAGTACCCATCGCGATGCTAAAGGCCGGATCACCTGTCACTATGACATTGTAGGACGGAGGAAAATCAGAAAGTTTTACAGCTTCTTGTGTAACCTTTAAGATGTCAGTTTGTTTATCATCTGTTATAGATCCAGCCATCCCTACGGAAATCACTGTATGTGTATTGTCAGGTATCAATTTTCCGAATATACTGGGATTTCCATCAATGATTGCCTTAACCTCTGCATCAGTGTTCGGGATACGGGATCTACCTGTCATTTGATAGTTTATTTGTTTTATAAAGGAAGCAGGACTTGTGGTCGATTGAATTCCTTCAGTAGACTGAAGTTGGTATTCAAGCCTATCTATAGCTTGCAATAACTTTGCAGACCTTACGTCATTTCCTTCTACCATCACAATGATAGATTGAGTTTGAAATAAGCTTGAGTAAAGATGATCGTAGTCCTGATACAGCCGTGAATCTTTGCTGACAAAGGTCTCCGTTCCTGATGCCATATAGATTTTCTGTGCACCCTGGAAAGATAACAAGATGAGAAGAAAAAAGACTACAAGCATGGTCAAACGGTTTTTTTGGATGAATACTCCAAGTTTTTCAAAGACAGTCTTAATAATAGATTCCTCTCATTACTTTTAAAGTGTAGTTATAAAATGTATGTTGATTTATTGACGAACCTATCCAAAAATCAGTTCCATAATCTCCAATTAAAAGCGTGTGGCTATCCCGATCTTATGTAATTTTGACAGTAAATTCTTTGGTCAGGATATAAGCGACCATTTCAGGCTTCATCTTGGTTTTTCTTGAGACCATTTTTAATATATCCTCAGTGGACATGTCTTTATATTTCATCTCCGCGATTTCTTTAATTATTGAAGATGGAATCTCATAATATTCACAGATGTCCTTTCTATGTCCCCATACATCGCCTTTGAGAAGCTGAACTTTCTGCATCTCAAGGAACATCTCTGTGGACTTTGAAACTGAACGCCGATAAGATTGTGGTAATTGGATTACTTCGATCTTCGGGCATGTTTCGACCAGTCCAAGAATATCCTTGTTTGAAGGTCTGAAAGCCAGGTGAACAATGCGTTCATTAGAGTTAAGAATAAACATTTCTTTTCTTGAACTGACAACTCTAATTTTCATATTTTTTCCCACCTTACTATAAATTTAATTGCTTCATCCATCTCTTACCATTCTCCTCTTTTATGCCAGATTTTGTCGTTGGATAAACACTTGTTTTCGGATAATATGTAAAAATAAGCAACGTTGTTTTTAATTCCCCTCTCATGTCTGAGACATCTTATCTGCCATTTCTGCTTCCGTGCTAATTTTTGAAGAAGCCTTGCTTCTTTTGAAGACCCGGTATATCCTGAAAAGCAGAAAGCCTGAAAGCATAAACGCAAGAAAATCCGCGACAGGGAAAGCTACCCAAACTCCGGTCAGACCATAGAGACCAGAAAGCACGATGATAAGCGGGATGAGGAAAAGAATCTGCCGACTAATGGATAGGATAAAAGCGGGCCTGGCTTTTCCCAGCGCCTGGAATAAGGTTGATGTGACCACATTCATTCCTATCAGAGGTGACCCCAGAAGCATAATAGTTAAAGCAGTTTTCCCCATTTCCATATATTCCGGATCGGCGCTGAAAATACCAAGGAGTTGTTCTTTAAAGAGCCACATTACAAGTAATGCGAAAATCCCAAAGACAGTAGTTGCTACAAGAGTTAGTTTCACGGCTTCGCTTACTCTTTCTGATTTTTTTGCTCCATAATTATACCCAACAATTGGCTGTAGCCCATAAGCCATTCCAAGAATAGGCAGGAAGATGAAGGAGATTATCTTAATTATTATCCCAAAAACGGCTATTGCCGCATCTCCTCCATAACTGGCAAGAGCATTGTACGCAAAAATCATCATTACATTGTTTGCGCTATCCATCACAAAAGCTCCAAGGCCTATGGCACCGATTTCCTTAATAATATTCAGATCCGGTTTTAAGGTTTCAGACCTGAATTTTACAGCGCCTTTTCCATTAATGCAGTATAGCAAAAGCCACGCTGAGGCCAGCCCCTGGGAAAGTACGGTTGCAATTGCCGCTCCCTGCACACCCATACCAAAACCGAAAATGAAAATTGGGGCAAGGATAAAATTTAGCCCAACGCCCATCAGCATTGCATTCATGGCTAGACGAGTATTTCCCTGAGCTCTGACGATATTCTGAACCGATACCCCAAAAACAAAGACAATTCCTCCCGCAATTACAATTTGAAGATACTGCCTGGCATAGGGAAGGATTCCGGGTGTTGCACCGAACAGCTGAAGGATAGGGTCAAGGTAAATTAGACAGGGGATACCAATAAGTATACTGACTATCAGGTTCAGGGTAAATACATTTCCAAGAGTCTTCTCGGCCTTTTCGATCTCTTTTGACCCCAGCGCACGCGAAATAATCGAAGAGCCTCCGGTTCCGAGAAAAATCCCCACAGCCATAATCATCATCTGGACCGGAAAGGCTATGGAAAGCCCTCCTATAGCCTCCACGTTCTCGGCACCATAAGCTCTTGCTACAAAAAAAGTATCAATAATATTATAAAGAGCCTGTACCAGCATTCCGATAATCACAGGAGTCGAAAGCCTTAAAAGTAGCTTCCTTATATCCTCGTTACCCAAAAAATCACTTGTTTTAGCAGTATCTTCCATAATTTTATTCCTTATTATTTTTACTGCATCTCATTCAGACAATCGGATGGAAGGTTGAACCCAGGCTCGTAAAGTTTTTGCGAAAACGGTAAGAACCCAAAGTGCCCACTTCCTACCCGATAACTTTCGAGTTCCTTTGCCATGTATGCCAGATTACTCCGGTAGATGTGAGCAATCGGACCTAATATTTCTCGAGGGTCTTTTTCTCTTTGAGTTACTTCTCTTGGATCTTCCATAGATTTGTCCTTCACATTTATGAACCGGGAGATTTGTATTGAAATTGAATATGTTAAAGAATAGTTACGTTTAACACAGATTTAGTGCCTGGAAGAGCAGTATTTTTGGACCCTGTATAATACTTCGCTACTTGACGAATCTGAGGGGCAGCTGATATTAAATTGAATGCCTTATAAATTCGTTTTATGTGAGACTATATGAAGCTTAATAGCTTCATAGGATATAATAGTTTCGAATAAGACTAATCAATAATAAAAATATGCTCCATAAAAACTAGATTAGTTTAACATTCTCATATTTACATAGCTAAAATAATTTACTAATTTTTTTTATTATTAAATAATATCAACACATATTTAAATATGGAAAATAAGTCTTTGATGTTTATTTATTGTGCTTAAATAAGATTTCATATAGTTAATTTATGTAATTTACTTAAGAAATATATTGGTTATAAATTTTGGATTATTATGTGTAAATTGGTTAATTATTCATTTTTAATTTGGTTTCAGAAGAAACAGTTATATATAATCAAACTTATTAAACCTATAGATAGGTTTCACATGGAACTATTGTTTTGATGTTTTAGTCAATTCAAGCCCTGTACATCCATAAAATGTTGGAACAAACGCAGAAGAAACAATACTTCTTGACATCAATTCTGTTTCATGTGTGACTATACTTAGTATGTTCAATTTCAAAAATGACATGAGGAAAAAAACGGAAATTTGAGTTAAAGAGAAAAAAGGACTCATTCTACTTGAAAAAGTAAGTTACACCTTATTTACTATTTAGAGGACACATATGACACTTACCGAAGTAATTGAGACATTTAAAACGAAGTTAAATCCTTCAAAAATTTCGAACTCGCTAGAAAAAACGGCGAGTATTTCCGATGAGTTAGAAAATGCTTCAACGGACCTAAACAATAACCCATATAACAATTTTGGAAATGATTCTGTTATAAGTTCTAATTCAATAAGGACTACACAAAAAACTGATCAGACTTTGATCAAACTGACCGATGTCTGGAAAATTTATCAAATGGGGGAAGTTGAATTTGCAGCTCTCAAGGGGATAAATCTTGAAATTTACGAAGGGGAATTTTTGGTAGTTCTTGGACCCAGTGGAAGTGGAAAAAGTACTCTTATGAATCTTTTGGGTTGTCTGGATTTGCCATCAAAAGGTAGGATTTCCCTTAATTCAAAAGACATATCAACACTTGATGAATCGGAGCTTGCTGTTATTCGGGGACAGATGATAGGATTCATTTTTCAGAGCTTCAATCTTATTCCAACTTTAAATACCCAGGAAAATGTACTCCTACCTCTTGAATTTCAGGAAGAGGATGAAAAAATAGCAAGAAAAAAAGCAGCATATCTTCTAGAGATTGTCGGACTTTCTCAAAAGAAGCAAAACCTGCCTAACCAGCTGTCGGGAGGGCAGAGACAGAGAGTAGCAATAGCTCGTTCGTTGTCTGTGAATCCACCTGTAATTTTGGCAGATGAGCCTACAGGAAACCTGGATAGTAAAACCGGAGATTATATTCTGGATTTTCTTGACAACTTAAATAAAAAAGAAGGAAAGACGATCATTATCGTTACTCATGATCTGGAGATCGTAAGATACGCGACAAGAGTCGTGCACATTCGAGACGGTGTAATTGAAAAAATTGACATATGTAAGAAAAACGAAACTGAGGATTAAAAATGAAAAAATTTACTTTTCTGTCACTTTTACTGCTTGCTACCGCATTCCTATTTTTAGGAGTCGGAACGGCACTTGGTTCTAACGGAAATATAAACTCTGCATCCTTGCAGGTAAATCTAACTAATCAGAATCCTGACGCTGCCCGTCCTGGAGAACCTGTCGAACTTACTTTTAGCATGCAAAATGTAGGAAATGAAGACTTGCAAGATATCAAAGTCGCAGTCTCACCTAAAGCAGGGTCAACAAGTATGTATCCTTTTAGTCAGATTTCTGGGGAGTCTCTTCAAAAGAGTATTTCCTATCTCAATGCACGGCAGGATGACAACGATGCGGCAGTCCTTAAGTTCAAACTTATGACTGATTCAAATGCCTCCGAAGGTACTTATGACATTGATATCACTACTACTGCCAGAGAGAGCGAATCTTCATCAAATATAATTACTACTACACAAACTGTTCATGTTGAAGTAAGGGGTAAAGAATACGCTCAAATTGTGACCATAAACAAGGCAAATATTGACCTTGGAAAGGAAGAACCGCTTGAGTTCATAATTACCAATACCGGAAGCTCCCCTCTAAAAAACATGGTCATATCCTGGAAAGATCCTAAAGGTGTGATCCTTCCAGTATATTCGGACAACACAAAGTACATTAAATACCTCGAACCCAACCAATCAGTAACAGTCTCTTACTCTGTAATGGCAGATGTAAACGCTAACCCCGGACTTTATACTCTGGATGTAAGCCTCAGCTATGAGGACTATGACTCTAAAAATGAAAGCCTCCAGACCATGGCAGGGCTTTTTGTTGGTGGATCGACTGACTTCGATGTTTCTTTTTCTGAAAGCAGTCAAGGACAGACCTCCCTGTCAGTTGCAAACGTTGGTAACAACATTGCATATGCTGTGAAAGTATCCATTCCAGAACAAGATGGATATAAAGTCTCAGGAAGTTCTTCAACTATCGTGGGTAATCTTGAGAAAGGGGATTACACAATTGCTTCTTTTAACGTTGAAAGCACACAGGCTCAAGGGGAAAATGCTGGAACTCAATCTGGATCCACAAAGTCCAGTGTTGCGGCAGGTAATTCAACTGCTGCTTCAATAAGTGGAGATCCATTGAAAGTACAGATTGGGTACACAGATGCTAAAGGAGATAGGTTAACAGTTGATAAAGAAGTCAAACTCGATAGAACCTCAAATAATATGACTTCACAGGGAGGAGCAGTAGGACAAAGAAGCAGTGGAGTTAGTTCATATCTTCTATACATCGTGGTAATAGTGATGGCTGGAGGAGTATTTGCTTATCGCAACAAAATTCAGGAAACGATACGGGTAAGAAAGGAAAAGAAATCAGGCATTTCAAAGTCTGAAGATCAGAACAACTAACACCGCCTTAGAAATGGAAGGATGTAAGATGAGAAATTCGACCTACCTTAGAATGGGCCTGAACATGCTTGTGCATAGTAAACTTCGAAGCTGGCTGACCATTATTGGAATAGTTATAGGAGTGGGATCTGTAATTGGCATTGTCTCTTTAGGGGATTCCATGCAGGCAAACGTACAGAGCAAGCTTGCCGAGATGGATCTGACAAAAATAACCATAAGTCCAGGGTATACCAAGGCCACATCCAACATGCCTGGGCCTCCGGGAATGGGTGGTACGTCAACAGATGCTGAATTGACAGATGATGACTAGAGAGCACTCCAGGG
>JAUPKV010000183.1 GCA_030837265.1 Methanobacteriota archaeon | reverse complement strand
CCTCAGAAGTCCTGCTCCGTCACCTTGTCCTCCCAGGTCACCTCGAATGCTGTACAGGACCGATTGCCGAATGGGTTGCAAAAAATATTCCGCAAATCAGGTTTAACCTCATGTTCCAGTACAGGCCAAGCTACCGGGCAATGGAATATCCGGAACTGGATCGCTTCCTGACAACAGAAGAAGAGGCTGCAGCAATATATATTGTGAAAGAGGCAGGGATTGAGGACGTGCTCATTTGAGTGTGCATGAAGCCGGGAAAAGTCAATTTTAAGCACAACTCCAGATCTCTTTTTGATCCCATTTATTAATTTTTGTGCTCTCCGGTTAATTGGCTGGTATTATTCCGAAATAACCGTACATATAGTCATGCCTGTAATTATTGCAATAAAAACAATTTAGCAGCTCATTGAGTTGTTGCATTATTTAGACTCGTGACTATATAATAGTATATCGCGCTCTTTCTTTCCACGTGCCGGACCCCGCTTGAGCCTGCCTGCGTACAGCAGATAAAAACGAAAGCACTAGCTTCGCGAGAGTTTCTAATAAATTATTTATTACTCTCAGTACTATTGTTACCTGGGCAGGAAAACACTCGAACTATAGTTACGAGCCAAATAATGTAACTACTCGATGAATCATTCTTCCATCTTTCATTATTCTTTCATCCAGCCCTTTTCCATCCAGTAATCACAGTTGTGTACCCAGTGTTCTTTGTTGGCAAGGATAACGTATTTAAACTGCGCTCTCCAGGCTTCATGCATGGCTTCCTGTTCCGGGTATTCCTTATTCTCTTTTATCGCTTTAACAAGGGCTTTTCCCATTTCACGCGATTTTTCGATGGCTGCTTCCATTGCTGAAGGACCCTGAGACATAGAGCAGCCAACTCCCCCTATAGTGCTGCCTCCGCAGTGTATCATAAAATTATCCATAATACCAAGGACAAAATCGACTTCACCGCTGCCTGCAGTTGTTAAGGAAATGCCGTATTTCCCATCAAAGAGCTGTTCATGAATAACAAGAGGGCTTCTATCGAATATGGTTTTGAGCTGAGCTGTTATGTTTGTTATGTAATTGGGACTGCTCAGAATTATGCCGTCCGCAGCCAGCAGTTTTTCCAGTACAACATTATAATCGTCTTTTATTATGCATACCCCTGTCTCATGACAGGAATTGCATGCAGTGCAGTATTTGATTTTCATCTTCGCAATATCTATGGATTCGATCTCAGCTCCTGTTTTTACGGCTCCGTCCAGAGCTGCTTCCAGCAGTTTTAAAGTATTGCTGTTCTGGCCTCTTGGGCTTGACGATATTCCGACTATCTTCATGGTTTCCCTCTATGAATTTTTACAAAATAACACTACTGTATTCAATTAAAACTTTATTATCCCTTTTGTAACTTCTATCGGGTTGTAGATTGCCTGCATAATAAATACATAGCCAAGGCATTCATTCTGAAAAATCTGAGTTTTGTGTATCGTCGTATGATAGCAAAAAAGACAAATAAAAAAGAAAACCTGAAACTCAGATCCAGGCACATTAGAGAGCTTTGCGGGAAAGCTTGTATAGATGTATTGCAATAGTAACTATATAAAAAATATGGGGTAGATGGATTTGATAAGTATAAAAAAAATCATAAAATATATAATCTTTGGTATTTTCATTGGAATACTACTGGTTTACCTTAAGTTCAAGCGAGTGCGCATTTAAGAATAAGCTTTAAGGAATTGTAATAGGACTTACACGGTTGCCTGCTTTGCATGCAACTTTTGAATTTTCACAATTTTTACACTAAGGATACGTTTACCTTGTTGGAAATTGATTAACAGCATGTCTTGTAGTGCTCCACTTTGTTTTAAACCACGTAATTCCATTTTTTCTTCCTGCATATTCAGTACACATATAGCTCGTATTGCGTGTCACCATCTTTGGAAACTATCCGAAATACCTTAATGAAACCGTATTCTTTCAGATGAACCGTCATTCCGTTTGGTGGAATAGTTAACAATTCGATTGCTACATTACCAGTGTTATCAGGGGTAACTAATCGGTTTTTCTTTAACCTTGTTAACCAATGCCATCCTTTTTTCCTGATTGCTTTGAGATTCTTTATGCTGGAATACCATGTATCAAACAAAACAAATTCGGGCCTAAAACCACGTTCTTCTGCCTTATTTAACATATCAAGGAAGTGATCATTTTTTGTTTTTCTGTCAGTATCTATATCGTAAATCCTAAAGTCAACAGGTATTATAGCTTCATATCCGTCCAGACAACAGTTTCAAGATTAATACCATTTACAATCTGATGATGTTTATCACTCCCTTGTCTATAGACAAGATCAATATGTTTGGAATAAGGTTTATCGAGAGTGGTATCATCGGTTTCGTTGCAAAAATAATATTTCTGCAATTTGACACCATAATTTTCACCTTTATGTATCATTTTCTTCCGAATGAAAATGATTAACTTTCCTAATTGAGGTTTTGTCATTTTCTACCAAATTCCTTTATTTTCAATAATATTTGATAAAACTGTCTATTTTGCAAAAAATTTTGTTTAGGATAATTTAAAATCAATTTAATACAATTTTATGCCGTTTATTCTCATTATAGGGATTTTTAATCCTAAAATAAAGGAAAAAACCCGATTTTAATTTTAAATACATAATTAATATTTATAATTTTGTGCAATTTTGCGAAAAAATCATATAAAATGTGATTTTCCTAATTAAATGTAATATTTTTTAATTCTTTTCGCTGAATTATGTATTAAGCTCTTTTTAACGGTGATATTTTAAAGGCATTAGATGTAATTTTTTAGTTAAAAAAGAAATTATAGGCCGTTTATCTGCTTTTAAAGCATTTTCATTAATTTTGGCAAAACCTCAATTGTGAAGGTTTTTTCTGATTTTGTAAAACATCCAGATTTTTTGTAACGGAACCTTTCTAACAACGAGTTTTTTCTGTCCTGCTTTTCCACATATAGCATTTACTACTATCAATTTTAGTGAAAGAAAATATATATGTTACCTTACGGCGTAAATTGTATGGT
>JAUPKV010000182.1 GCA_030837265.1 Methanobacteriota archaeon | reverse complement strand
AACCGATTGAATATCCTTACTATGCCCTGTTAACCAACTTGCTTTCGCATTGTGGTGACAGCATTTTAAGTATATATTTATAGGTTTGAAAGTTTAAGTAGTTTAGCAGAATCAATAACGGCAGAGTGTGAAGAAGTTGACGCTTATATCCCACGAAGCTAAAGACTTCGGGGTTTTACGCTTCTTCATATAAATGAAAAACTCAAAAAGCGTCCTATCGCTTAAAATGACGTTTTAGACCATCAAACCATTTACGCATAGGATCTAAAAAAGAAAAACATACACCAGGGTATGAATTTACCTAATTGGGTGAGGAAAATGCATAGGTTTAGCATGAACATTTTATAATTTTAATTTGTCTGAGCCTGTCATTCAAAGAATCTCATGTTCGTTTTACTTGTACTCTATAGTAGATTTTCTATGTGATATGCAGGAAGCAAAATCATGTTACTGACAGAACCCACACCAAAAATGATAGACGAGTGGAAAAGTACCTTTGAACAGTACAAAACACGATTACAACCAAATAAAAAATCTGCTTCTGAAGTTTTAGAATATCTTAAACAAAAATACCCGTTGGTTGAAATGCCACCAGAATGTGCAGAACTAATTGTGATTGATAATATTATGATGAATCAATGCTTTGCAGAAAAAGTATCCCCGGACAGTGAACTGAAAGTACAGGTATTTACCGTAAAAAATACGGGAACGGGAAAAGTACTTTATATACAGCAAGATGAGGTTTTTCAAGGTTGCGATATAATCATTGGTATTGAGTTTGAAACATCGTTTATTATGGTTGAAGGAAGTAGTTTCCTAAAAGATGAATTGATGGCTTTCCAAGGTTTGGATGCAACCGACCTGACCAATTTCTACTTGGTAGCAGAATATATCTCCTGTTTGAAGAAATTTAATATTTTGGATAGTGTACTGACATAAAACTAATAAGCTGATCTCAAAATTCAAGATAATTTTTACTCATCTAACGAACATGAGGCAGTCTAAAAATTCTGTAAAATTGCATTTGCTGTAACTTAACATCATTACAAAATTATAGAAATATAAATATCGTATAGTGGCATTAAACTACTTTAATTACTGGATTTTGGAATTGAGTTCACATATTTTAAAATATTATATATCCGGCAATTTTAACGGTACTAACTATTTCATGAACCCACTTCCAAATGAAAAAAGGAGGAATTTAGATACAATACAGTATGGGCATTGATGCTGGAGGCACCTACACTGACTCGATAATTATTCGAGATTCTGACGGCAAAGTTATGGATTCGAATAAAGCGCTTACTACCTATCCCGATTTGCTTGCAGGCATAAGAAATTCCATAGATGGGCTGGATGAAAAATATTTAAAAGACGTGAAAATAGTTTCTGTTTCTACAACGCTTGCAACTAATACGATCCTTGAAAAAAACGGTTATCCGGTAGGGCTGATCCTCATAGGAGATTATGAAATTCCGGAAAGAATGGACGTTGAGTTTTACACTCTGGTAAAAGGAGGGCACGACCATTACGGGGCAGAACTGTTTTCTCTTGATATGGAAGCTGTGGAAGCTTTTGTTGCTAAGGTCAAGGATAAAGTTACAGGTTTTGCAGTGTCTTCCTAGTTCAGTATGAGAAATCCTGCTCATGAACTGGCAATTAAAGCCCGCGTCCAGGAGCTTACAGGAATGCCTGTGGTCTGCGGGCATGAACTCTCTCTGGACCTCGGTGCCTACGAAAGAGGAATTACAGCTTACCTTAACGCACAATTGATCCCCATTGCAACCCAGTTTATCCGCTCAATAGAGGAAGAAATCACCAGAAGAAAAATGGATTCAAGGTTGTTGATGCTCAAATGTGATGGTTCGGTTGTGGACATTAACGAAGCCCTGGAAAAACCAATCGAATCTATCTTTTCAGGTCCTGCAGCAAGCCTTGTAGGAGCATCACACCTCTCAGGGCTTGAGACCTGTGCAGTTATTGATGTAGGGGGAACAAGCACGGATGTTTCCATGCTCGAAAATGGAGTTCCGGAACTCTGTGCGGAAGGAGCTGTAGTCGGAGGCTGGCAAACAAAAGTTAAAGCTATCCGAATGGAAACTTCAGCGATGGGAGGAGACAGCCATGTCTGGGTTAAGAATATGAAAACAAATATTGGCCCAAGGCGAGTTATCCCACTCTGCGTTGCAGCTGTTAAATATCCGGGTTTTCTCAAAGCCCTGAAAGATGGGAGAATTCCAGGGACTATGCACCTTGAAGAGAATGTGCAGCCTACCAAATTTTTTGTAAGGACCGGGATTGAACCTCTGGACCTTGGAAAGCTTGAAAAGGAACTCTTTGACAGGATAGGAGATTTCCCTACCTCGCTTAACGATATTTTCTGGAAAACTCAGAAAACGATTTCTCCGGGCCTGCTTGATTTACTCATAAGAAAACGTCTCATTCAAGCAATAGGTTTTACCCCAACCGACGCGCTGCACGTACTTGGAGAATATACAGACTGGGACAGGGAAGCTTCTAAAGTAGGAGCAAAACTTCTGGAACGCTATACCCAGACTGACCATATCAAGCTTTGCAAACAGATCAAACAGGACTCTGCAAGGAATATGGCCTTAAAACTTTTATCTTTCATTTTGAAAGATGTACCTTCTAAAGAGATCGAAAAAATCCTTCTGTCCGACAGGTTTACACAGTTCCGGATGAAAATTCCCGTCGTGCTTATAGGAGGTCCTGTGGTCGCATATATCGGAGAATTGAAGCAGATTCTCGATGCCGACATTAGAATCCCGGAACATGCTGAAGTTGGAAATGCCGTTGGTGCTGTTGTAGGTAAAGGCATAAAAAGGATTGAAATCCTGATTAAAAGTACCTACACACAAGATAAGAAAAGGCTGGTTCTTTTATTTTCGCCTCAGGGTAGGGAAACTTTTGGGAGCTATCCGGAAGCTTTGGAATATGCCAACACCCTGGGCAGAAAACTAATCATGGAATATATGACCAAAGCCGGGCTTAATAAAGGGCAGGTCCAGATCGAAGTCAATAAAAAAGACATCTCTTTAAGTGAAGCTGGGACAATACCCATAGAGACAAAGCTTGTTTTTGTTGGAGTTGGAATGCCAACAGTATAAGTTCCGGAAATTTCCCGGAACCTTTTATAAAATATTTCAGAGATTTATTCTGCAAATGCACGTCTTTTTTTCAATTATGATTCGGAGCAGATTGTTACGTCTGCTTGACAAGATCAAGCTATATGGTCTGAAAAAAAGAACGTCCGAGTTCGCTGACAATTAATGAATATATTGATAAACGTGTCAACGATCAAATTTATTATTTTTATTTTCCAAAAGTGAAGGATAATGCACTTGCCGCTAAAACTCTTCATAACTTAGAGTTTTTGTTAGGTTTACTTGCAGTTATTGTAGGTGCAATAGCAGGTGCTGCGACAGCAACTGAGTCACCTGAGCTTTCTGTATTCAGTCTATGGGTAGCTGTCATCACAACTGCCGGGGTAGCAGTTACAGCGCATATAGCTGCAACCAGGTATGATTACCAAGAGATGGTTTATTTCAGTACTGGAAATCGACTTAAAGGTATTAGAGACGAATGGCTTTCTGCACCGGATTATCTTGAACCTGATAGAATAGCTAAATTTGTCGATGATGTTGAACACGCAATTTCTACAGAGAATGAATCATGGCTTGCCGAATGGACTGGCAAGAAAACAGGGCAATAAGCTAAATCATAGAAATGTGCTTAGCAATGAAAAGGATTTACTGAGTGGGGAATTCTAGAAAGGAATTTAACCGTTTAAGCAGATTTAAAAATATAGGTTCATATACTTACGAAAATAATGTTTTTCCACTTGAAATAAAGGGGTTATAATTTTAAAATAATAAATAACTGTTTTATTAAAAATCAGTAATTTGAAATTATTCAAAACAAACAAAGTCCCACTCACAAATTCACACTTTAACTTTTTTCATAGTACAGGCGACCCTGCACTCAAAAAAATCAGCTGCAGGCAGTTCGTGTATTGTAGTTGCAACAATAATGCCGTCTCCGATTTCTTTTGCGACCATTATCGGTCTGCCGTTGTCGTCCTTGAGCACTACATCGGCATCGGTTTCCGCAAAGTATCCGTCACAACCCAGGGGAGGGGTTATGTTTTGTACAAGTTTTTGAGCGTCATGTGTCCCTTCGGGATGAGGTGAGCAGGGGTTTTCTTCCATTACATATTTCAGTGTAAAGGGGAGCCATTCATAGTCATATTCCGGAACAAGGGGACTGAATATAAGCAGGGTCCCTCCTTTTGTAACAAATTTCTCAAGGGAGTACTTACTGCGTTCAAGCCCTACTCCGGTTTTCGTGTACTGCTTGTTCGCAAAGCCCGTCGGCAGGATCAGAACTTTGCAGGCGGGAAGATAAGGAGTACCCAGAGATGTTGAGACTGCTCGACTGCATTCAAGCCCGTATTCCACAAACAATTTTTCAAAAAGAAGAGGGGAATCCCAGAGCAAAATTACATCACTCATAAAAAGGGATAGGAAACCAACAATATGAATGTATCTATTTGAAGAAAAATTAGAATATCAAGATAAAAATAAGCTTAGGACTTGATTTTCTAGAAAAATCAGGTTATCAAGTCCCTTTGTGTAATTTATTAAATTTCTGCGAAGTCGTCGTCTTTGAGGCATCTTTTATTTCACTTGATTTTT
>JAUPKV010000181.1 GCA_030837265.1 Methanobacteriota archaeon | reverse complement strand
CAGCAGAATGGATGTGGTCAAAGAACTTGTCGATAAAACTACTACATCAAAAGGACTCAGAGTGTTTTCGACTATCAAAGATAAAGTTTATGCCCAGGCAAGAAAAGTATGTAAAAACTTCAAGAAAAACATGACGATCGTATGTGATGATTATTTGGGGGAGTGGAATTATAAAGCAATTCCCACTGTAAAAGCATGAAGTTATTTTTTAGCTATTCCTGAATACCGGTTCCTCTAAATTGTTGAGTGACAAGTAAGCCCAAATACTTACTGAAAATTTATCCTTTGTAAAAATCTGCCTCAGATTCGAATAAGATATTTTACTTAAAATGAGATTGGAAAAAATTGAGTTTTGAGATCAGTTCAAGGGGGCATAAATATACGGCATCAAATTTTATTAATAATCGGAGCCTTTTTTTTGGCGCTACCTGCAACAGCGAGCACAGATCCATTCGGAACTGCGGAGAATTACAACGGGTTTATTTTTGAGAATGTACTGCATAATGGAGGAGACTGTGAAGGTGCTTTAGCAATAGGAGGAAATTCTATGCTCTCTAATTTTGGAGCAGGAACTTCTTTGCCTTCAGGTGGAAATCCCTCAGGAATAGGAATGGTTGTAAAAAGAAATTCGAGCTGGACTAATGGACAGGTATATCACGGTAATATGCATGTGGGTGGAACCGTAAGTCATACAGGTGTATCTATTGTCAATGGCTTTTTGTACAATCCGAGTACCCCGATTAACTTTTCAGTAGAAGAAATGTATCTCAAATCCCTATCCGCATACTGGGCAAGCCTGCCTGCTACATCAGGAACAACAGTTGCTCTTCAGCCCTGGGGTAGACTGGATTTGACAGGCACTAATTCAACCCTTAACGTTTTTTTCATTTCAAACACAAAGTGGAAAAGTACCGGGGAGATAAATCTCGTAGTTCCTGCAGGTTCAAGTGTTATTATCAATGTCGAGGGAACATCAGATTCCATTCCGCATAATTCACCTGGTTATTTCGGGAATATGAATTTCAACGGTAATAATGGTGCATCGGCCTGGCAAACAACAGTTTGGAATTTTTACAATATGACAAGCATGTCAATGTCCAGCTTTGGCTGGAAAGGTAGTATTCTGGCTCCATACGCCAATTTCACCTATACAAACGGAAATTTGGCAGGAAATCTGATTGCTAAATCATTGACAATGACTGGATTAGCAGGTAGTGCTGAACTTCACCTTTACCCATTTACCGGGAATGTTCCGATACCTGTTAAACAAATACCTGCTTACATCATTAGTAAATCTGTTAAAGATGTCGCACGTCAAGGGCCCTCAGGAAAAGCAACAAAAGCCGGGGATATTATCAGTTATAGTATAGATGTGAGTAATGCTGGAAATGTTAACCTCACAAATATTACTTTAAATGACTCCTTAATTGACCTGGAAGGTCCAGCAGGAGACATTATCTCTCCTGATGTTTTAAATCCGGATGAAACATGGAATTATACAGGAAATTATACAGTAACTCAGAATGACATAAACAGTAACGGAGAAGGAAACGGATTAATTGAAAATACAGTAACTGTTGACTGTGACCAACTAGAGCCAAAGTCTTATTCTGCTGAAGTATCATTAGGAATACCTGTTTACACTATTGAGAAAACTATAACTGATGTTGCCGGAAAAGGACCGGCTGGGACTGTGACAGCAGCCGGAGATATAATTACTTATCAGGTAAAGGTTAGCAATGTCGGAAATATAAACCTTACAAATATAACTGTTAATGATTCCTTGATTAACCTCGCAGGGCCAGCAGGAGACGTTACCTCTCCTGGTGTTCTAAATCCGGATGAAACGTGGACTTATACAGGAAATTATACTGTAACCCGGAATGACATTAACAGTAATGGAACCACTAAAAATGGTTTGATAAGAAATACGGTTACTGTTGACTGTGATGAACTGGACCCTCAAAACACTGCTGTTCAAGCCCCAATAGAACGAAACCCGAGCTACAGCATATTTAAGTCAGCAATCGGAATTGACGAGAAAGGAGATTGCATAATTAATGAGCCCAGAGATGTAATAAGATATAGAATAGTAGTGGAAAATGAGGGAAATGCGGACCTGACAAATATCACTGTTAGCGATCCGGATGTAAAAATATCAGGACCAATTGGGGATGATATTGACCCAGATGTACTAAATCTCGGAGAGGTATGGGTATACACTGGAAATTATTCGGTTACCAGGGCTGACATGGAAAACGAAAGTGGAAATATAAGTAACACTGCAACTGTAAGCTGTAATGAGCTTCCTGAGAAAAGCAGCACAGTGAACATACCGATTGACAAAAAAGTTGAGTTATCAATATACAAGTCATTTATCGGGATCGACGAAACTGGAAATTATATGGTTGACAGGCCCGGAGATGTAATACAATATCAGGTTGCAGTAAAGAATAAAGGGAACATAGCCCTTACAGGGGTTTCGGTAAATGATCCCATGGTCACGCTCACCGGACCAAAAGGAGACTACACTGATTCGGGAGTATTGAATTCGGGAGAACTGTGGGTATTCACAGGTTATTATACGGTTACTCATGAGGATATAAATACCAATGGGAACGGCACCGGAGTCGTTTCAAATACGGCTGCTGTAAGCTGTAATGAGCTCCCGGGAGAAAGCAGCAGCATAGAGCTGCCGATAATCCGTATCATAAATACTGGTATAGATTCGGAAAACAACAATACACCAAATACATCTTATAGTACATCGCTTGTAGCTGATTTCAGTATCAATGTTTCAAGTGGAATTGCGCCTCTTACTGTGAAGTTCATTGATAAAAGTACTGGATCACCTAACACATGGAGCTGGGACTTTAATAATGACGGAACTACTGAATCAAGCGAGGTAAATCCTGCTTACACATATATTAGTCCGGGAACGTATACAGTAAAACTAACAATCAGCAATGCAAAAGGAAGCATTTCAAAAATAGCTCAAATAAGAGTGTTGCAGCCAGTCCCCGGCAGCGAAGGAAGCGGCGTTGGAAGTTATAACAGCAGTGGAGGTGGCGACAGCGAAGGAAAAGCAGTTGTTGTAAAAAATAACGCTAACGTTAGCTCAACTGCAAATAAGGATACAGCTTCAAGCGTAACACCTAAAGAAAATAATAAAGGACAAAGCAGTACACCAGCAAACGTTGAACAGGCACCTGTACAAACAACTACTGGAACTCCTGCAAAAGAAGGAAAGCAAGTTCCCGGATTTGAAATAATTTATGGAATGACTGCTTTGCTGTCCATATTCCGGTATAAAAAGAAATGAAAAAGTACAGCATTTCATTTAATAATACGTATTTTTATTTTTTAAAAGATATACATAGATCAATTATCTCGGAATAATTGCCAATTCGTATCGGCGGACCCCATGTACCGTACCCTGCGGAAACTATTACCTGATATTCCCCTCTTCTTAAATAACCCCAGCTATGTTCGAAAAAGTGTTTTGCAAACAAATTATTCGGGAAAAACTGTCCATTGTGAGTATGTCCCGATAACTGCAAATCTATTCCATTACGCTGGCCTTCCTCCAGTTTATGGGGCTGGTGATCTAATAAAATAATAGGTAAGGAGTGGTCTATTCCGTCCATTAATCGGGATAATTCCAGGCGCTGCTTTCCGGTCATATATCCAGCCATACGTTCGTTCCGACCGACGACATAAAATTGATTATTTACTTTTATATACTCGTCAATCAGTACGATGGCACCTGCCTGCCTCAGATATTCTGCAGCAAGTTCGCTATTCCCTCCGATATATTCATGGTTTCCAAGCACTGCATACACACCGAATTTAGATTTTAATTTCCGGATTATTTCCGGCATTCTCTGGTTTAGAAACAACTTTACATCCTCATCTATGGTGTCCCCGGCAAGGAAAACTATATCCGGTTCAAGTTTGTTAATGCTGTTAACCATCTCTTCAAGACGGCCGTTATCCATAACCAGACCAAGGTGTATGTCCGATACCATAACGGCATGAAGTTGGGACAAACCATTGGCTGTTTTATTAATAGTAATATCGTAGTGTATTACACGTGGATGCCTGGCATTCCAGGTTCCGTATATTAGAAGAGCGATTATCAGCGATAAAATCCCAAAGCCCCAATACAAAGACGGATATCCTGAAGTCTTTGAAGGATAGATCAAATCAACCATAAAGTGCAGGATATCGGCAGCTATCCAGAAAAGGAGCGCGTAATAAGTAGCTGCCAGCCAATAATCTCCTGTTATGGCGACCAGATCATTTACATGTCCCGGGAAAATTCTTCTGCCCAGCTTGGCTGCAAAAAAAGATATCGCTAGAAGGGTATAAGCAGCCCAGTAGAAAAAAGAGTAAGGTTCAATAAGGTTCTGGACCGATTTAAAAAAATGAAAACCCACAAAATAGTTTACGGCAAGATAAATTGAGAAAAAAACGATAAAAGCACCTATAAAAAACGGATTGATTGCCCCGTTATTTCTCCCGTTACCTGTCATTTCATCCATTCTCATTTACTGCTTTTCTAATAAGCAATATGATTTTTTCTAATAAGCAATAGGATTTCTATATCGACACTGCTATCTGCTCATCAGGTTTATACGTTTTTGGGTAATAAAAAATGGAATCTATTGCCAATTTGGCCAGACTCCCTGAATTCCTTATCGTATCTGTTTAATACTCAGATGTGTTAATAATTATTTTTTTGAACTCGTATCCCCTAATGCTATCGAATATCCAAAGTTGTTAGTGTTTTTCGGAAGGATTGAGAGTTTCCAATCTCCTTTTGCTCCGGAAACAGTGTAGGTTTCAGCATAATGTTCGTTGTTATTCTGATAATTGTTTTTGTCCGCAAGAATTAACAATTGAGAATTACTCCCTATGTTCACAGTGCCGCTTTCAACTGATTTTAAAAAGGCTATATTCACATTTTTGGAATTACGTGTCAGTCCGAGTTTGAAAGATGGTTTTTCTTCCTTTGGTGAGACCCTCAGTCCTAAAGCCGAGTTATAAATCTCAGAAGAAATTTCAATCGTTATCGGAGCATCAGTTACGGTATTGAAAGTTTTGACAAAAGGAGTAACTGGCTGCTTCCAAACATTTAATGACATACCTAGTTGCGGATTAGACTCGTCAGCTGGTTTTCCGTCAACGTTCATGTCTATATATCCATAGTAAACTCCGGATACGTTTTCAGGAACACGGACCTGGATAGACATATTAGCGGATTTGCCAACCTTTATGGTCGAAGGTGCCGAAATTTCAATTCTGTCGTTGCTAAATGCCTGTCCATACCCTGTATTGTAACTGGTAAGTTGAGGATCTATTGTGACATCACTGTCTGCTATGTTTTTGATATTTACTCTGTATTTGTATTCTTTCCCAGCCTGCACGGTATCAGAAAGATAAGTCGTCTGAAGCTCAATCTTTGGCTCGGACTGGACTGTAATACTGAGTTTCATTGAGTTGACATAATCAGTGGAGTTTGGTAAGAGATCATCAGTGAAGACAATTTGGCCCTGATATGTTCCACTTTCTACATTCTCGGGAATACTCTCTATGACCTCAAATTTCTGTATTGAGCCAGGGGCTACTATCGCATTTGAAGGAGAAATCGTAACCCAGTCTTCATTTATGTTGTACTGACTGTTAGGTATGGCTACTAATTTCGGGGTTAAGGTGATAGTCTCATTTCCTTTATTGGTAAAGCTTGCAGTAATACTTACTTTGTTTCCGGCTATAACGTATTCCGAATCAAAACTCGGATCTACTTGATTGTTGGTTGGAGTTGTGTTTTCTATAACATCGCCTGCAATCATTATGTCTGTTACTCCATTCCCTAATGATACATCAGTGTCTACAACACTATTTGAGCTAATACCAGCAGGAGTTACAGCCTCTACCGCGAATGCGGTCTGTGTAAATAACATACAAAATATTACTGCAGCAAATAATGATGCTGCTTTCGTGCCTGTACTTTTACTCATACTTGTTGCTCCTTTCCGCTCGAATTTTGCTCTAAACATTGATTCGGTTGACCAATAACTGACTAATTTATTTATTTAGATTGAATCAAAAATTCCTTCAATTCCATTAGAGAACCAGGATTTTGGGGACAAATCTTGAGATATATTCGAGCATTAACTGCCCCTAACTACTAATATTTAATTAGTAAGTAAGGGTGCAATAAAATACTTTCAAAAAATATTTAAATGTTTGGGTTATACCTGTGCCCGAAATTTTTATTGAAAATAAATTATAAAAAAGAGAATAACCGTCTTCAAAAACTATTTTGACTTTTCAAATGGCACATTTCTAAACTTCATTCTTTTTTTTAGAAAGATTTTAATATTTGCATGATGATATTAATGACTGCTAAGTAGATTGGTTTCTGAATGAATGTTCCCGTGGAAACGATGAGATTCGGATAGAATAGGACAAATTTTAATAGGTTGTCAGTAATGCATCAAAGTTCTTACGATAAAATGACTTCATTTAAGGAAAAGTATCTTTCCGAAAAATTCAATGAAAGATTGAAAATATATGACATTGGAAGCGGAGACGTAAATGGGACATACAAACCTATTTTCAATGAATCTTCCTGGGACTATATAGGAATAGATACAGCAAAAGGAAAAAATGTGGATATAGTGATTAATGATCCCTACTGCTGGAAGCAGATTGAATCGAATTCTGCGGATGTAGTTATCTCAGGACAAGCTTTTGAACATATTGAATATCCGTGGCTCACGATTTTAGAGATAAAAAGGATCTTAAAACCAGGAGGAATTTGCTGCTTAATAGCTCCCGGGGGAGGGCCTGACCATAAATACCCCGTAGATTGCTGGCGATTCCATCCGGATGGGTTCATAGCATTGGCAAAATGGACTAAACTCAGCGTGATGGAAGTCTACGCACAATGGGACAACAAAAATTATTCGGATGGCAGTGATATCTGGCAGGATTGCGTTCTTATCTGCAAAAAAGATAATTATGACAATTTAGTAAAAATAAAGGAGTTTCTAGTAGATAGAATGCTACGCTGCTCTCTAAAACTCGTTACATTTTGAATATAATTAGATTGACTCATTTCTCCGCACAAGACATTTTCTCAACTGTTAAAAGTGATGCCCTTACCACCTGATAACGCTATTGACTATAATCCAGCTTATAGGAACAGTTAGACAAAAATAGATTAATTCGTTAGCTATTTTTCCCGAATAGACTAAATCCATTATTGTTTTCTTTCTTAACGAAAGAAGCCCGGTTAAAGCGATTACCAAAGAGATGAATAAAGTTACTAAAAAAAAGGGTTGTCCATATGGATTTACCATTCCTGAAACCAGCTCAACATTTGTCTGGAATTTAGCGTTGCTTATTTTTATATGATGCATCCCTGATACTACAGGTGTAAACGAAACATATTCCGTAGTTGTTCCTGATGAAGCACGTCCCCTTACTGCGGACACATTAAGTGTTTTCTCAAGAGAGTACTCTCTTTTTTGCGGATCAATTACATTAACCTTCAACAATTCGGAATCAGTGTATGGTTCCCTTGCCTGAAAGACAATAGTTAAAATCTTGTTTTCATAGAGCATTATATCGGCGTTAATATCTTTTGAATTTATATTGCCATTAAGATCCTTCGAAACGTCGACATAATCACTTAAAATGTGTTCACCTTTAATGTTTTCTTCATAAAAAGGAAGAGATCCCAAAAACAATAAATTAAAGGCAGAAACAAACCAAACAACCTTAAGAATCGAGCTAGTTAATCCACTCATTTCCGTAATTTTCTCACCGGCACAATAAGTCTCTCTATGTTCCCATTAATTCCATTATATTATCCGATAGCGTTAACTTTTAAATCGAACTTATCGTATATAAATAAATGTATAAGTTAAGAAGAGAATCGCTCTTATAATCTTCACCAGTGCATTTTACACATTTTTCGCTTTCTCCTCTATGCAGTTCTATTCGGATTTTTAATTCTTGACGGTCTCAATGGGGACTCCGAAATTTATTAGTTATATGTTTCCAACAAAAATATATTTAATGAATGGCTCAGTACTTGTTTCAGATTTCCGGGTTCTCATATATCTCGAAACTCATCTCAAACCTCTCTTTCCCGGAAGTCTTTATCAAAATTTCATATTCACTTAAATTAATTTAATCCATTGAAATTATTAAAGAGGTATTTATTTAATAGATAACATACAATATTTTTTTACAGACTTCCGGTAGAGAAACCTCCTACACCTTGGCATGGCACAAACCTCCTACACCTTGGCATGGCACAAACCTCCTACATCCTGGCATAGCTCTTTCCTTTAAATAATCAACCCATTCATTCAGGGAGTCTGTATCCTTAATTTTTCCATTATAAACTCAAAAAGACTACATAACTATGCGATTATTTATTTTTGTACCCAAATTAATTTTACTAAAAAACAATTAAAGAATATTTATATATTTATCCGTATAGAGGCCCTATATATTTCGAAACTTCTACATTTAGAAAGCGTTATTTATCTTTAGATATAACAAGTAAAATGCACTTGCATAGCAACACCTGTAAGAAACTCTTTTTGGAATTCAGTGTTTAGAGGTCACTGAGTTCCTTGTATTTTCCTTTTGTTAATACTTGTACCATGCTTTTTCTCTCAACTACAGAGCTTCAATTAAAAAATTTCTACTCGCACCTTTACCTGTAGCTACAGATACTCTGGAAGAATGGAAGCAGAAAATTGAAGAAAGAGAACAGAAAATCCGTCAGACTTTTTTTATTTGCCCGTGATAAATGAAAAATAAGTCGGAAAAACAGTTAATAGACTTAAAATAATATCAACCGAGTTATTATTTACTTGGATATATAGTCACGGGGCTAAATATTGCAACTTTCCAATGAGGTATAAAGCAATTTTTATTGCAACAAATAAAGGTGTGACTAGACGTTATTTCGATGAGAGTACTTACTACAATGTTTTATGCTAAAACGTTCGTATTTTTTACTTGGATTACGTTGCTATGATCTAGAAACAGGTCTTTGAAAAAAATAGCAACTTTTTAGGTATAAACGGCAACTATTTCAAATAACAAACATCAATTTTGCACCGTGACAATGATGAATAAGACAGCGCAACAACTTGGGTTTTGGTCAGCAGTTTCAAGTGCCATAGTAATTTTATGGTTTTCAAGTGCCTTTGGGTTATATCAGCCAATACTACATGCACCATGGCTTGGTATGCAAATCTATGTTGATGCGTTTAAAGCTGAGCCATTCTTAGCTTGGATAATACCTTGCTTTTTACTTACATTTTGCTTTTTGACAACGATGGTATGTCTTCATACCTTGACTTCAGAGGAGAATAAAATATGGAGTTTGCTTGCTCTTGTATTTGCAATTGCTTATACTACTATACTTAGTGCTTGCTATTACATTCAAATGGTTGTTGTCGAGTATAATCTCGTTCATCACTCAACAGATGGACTAACACTATGGCTTTTTGCTTTTCCGTATCCTCATTCGATTCCAGGTGCAATGGAAGGTATTGGTTATGCATTTATGAGTTTGTCTCTTATTTTTGCATCAAAACTTTTTTCCGGAAACAAGCTTTCTAAATGGATAAACCGATTATTTCTGTTATCTGGACTCACCGGACTTAGTATTTTTACTAACCCCCTTTTCCCTTTACCTCTAACTATTATTATGATTGTTGCCGTTGCAAATGCAGTCCTTCTTTTTAGTTCTCTAATTCTTGTTTCGATTTGGTTTAAACAATCTCACCAGACATCATTACAAAATGTACCATTTTCATGAAACACATATTGGTTCCGTTGCAAAAAAATTATGATAGGGATTTACTGAAGTAAGTAGAAATTCAGGAGTATATGTTATGCCAGTAAATTCCTTTAAATGGAAACACTTTGTTGGTGAAATTATTTTATTGAATGTTAGATGGTACTTAAAATACCCACTTAGCTATAGAAATTTAAAGGAAATGATGGCAGAAAGAGGAATTCAAGTTGATCACAGTACTATCATGAGATGGGTGCATCAATATTCCCCTGAAATCGAAAAGAAGGTACGTAGATACTTAAGACCAACAAAATATTCATGGAGAGTTGATGAGACTTATATAAAAGTAAAAGGTGAATGGAAATACCTTTACAGAGCAGTTGATTCAGATGGAAACACAATCGATTTCATGCTTTGTGCAAAACGAAATAGAAAAGCTGCAAAGAGATTTCTTAAAAAAGCTTTGGGTTCAAAGCGCAATCAAATCCCAAGAGCAATAACAGTTGACAAGAATCCAGCTTATCCTACTGCTATACATGAATTGAAAAATGATAGAATATTACCCACTGGTCATCGGTTAAGGAGAAATCGTCATCAATTGCATCGATTACCATAATGTTTGTCAAATTATTTACTGATATTAAGCTGGAATTTGATATCTATT
>JAUPKV010000019.1 GCA_030837265.1 Methanobacteriota archaeon | reverse complement strand
TCTTTCAGTCCGGTTCACTGATTTAACTACCAATAATGCGAATTCCTGGGAATGGGATTTTAACGGAGATGGAATTGTTGATTCTAATGAACAAAATCCTTCTCACACGTATGAAATACCGGGTTCATATACTGTTATTCTCAGGGCCGCTAACGGTACTTTTGGAAATGACACCGAGACGAAAACTGGATATATAACTGTAATAGAAGTGTTTTCCAATACAGGAGAACGTGAATTAAATGGAGGGATTAGTGGTGGGAGTAGTGAGAGTGGTGGAAGTGAAGGGATTGGTGGTGGGAGTGGTGGAAGTGAAGGAAGTGATAATGGAAGTGAAGGGACTAGTGGGGGGAGTGGGGGGAGTAGTGAAGGAAGTCGAGGGAGTAGTGGAGGAAACGGAGGAAGCGGTGGAGGTTCTGTTTCTCCGGAATCCGGCAGTAACATAGAGTTCAAGGAAATTTCAAATGAACAAATCTTTAGAGGAGTCCATACTTGCTACAATTTTAACAGCGGGGCAGATGATATCATCTGTCTGGATTTTGATCCGAAAAAGAGCTTTGGAAAGACAACTGCTATCCTTGAGGTGCTTAAAAATACGTCTTCCATTGCCAAGGAACCGGCTCCCGGTGAAGTCTATAAAAACATTAATATCTGGATCGGAAATAGCGGGTTCTCAAACCCTGAAAATATGGAAAATGCCAGTATAACATTCAGGGTGAACAAAGCGTGGATTTCCGAAAAAAGGCTGGATAAAAGTCAGGTAATGCTTTACAGGTACAATCAAAACATGTGGAATCCGCTATCTACAGTCCTGAAAGAAGAAAAAGGAGATTACTTCTATTTTACTGCGGACACACCAGGCTTTTCTCCTTTTGCGATTTCTTTTAATGAAAAAAAAACTGATGTTCCTGCTGAAAAAGTTCAAGCCAAAAACGAAAAGAATCTAACTCTGAGCACTAAAAATCTATCTGAAGAAAAACAGAAAAATCCGAACTCAGATAGCAATAAAGAAGTACATACAAGTTTACCTGACCTGAAATTCTTCCTTGCTGCAGCAGACTTGCTAATTTCGTATACAATAATTAGGAGAAGAAAATAATTGGGGGCCTTACCCAAGTCAACAAGCCGTGTTATTAATATAAGAAATTCTCTAAATCCTCTTCTTAATCATCAGATATCCCACTAAAATTAGGAATCCAGGTAGAGCGATTGCCATTAATTTTTTAGATGCATCTCTGACATCCTTTGGATTATATTTTTTTCCGCTACTGCCAATATTTTTATTCCCTGTGCCTGCCAGACTTCCTATTTTGGGCATATTTGAATCAATCTGAGTACCATTTCCATTTGTTTCAGCCTTGTAGGTTATTGCAAAGAAGGTGAATTCAGGGGTTTTAGATTTAAAATATATATAATCATTATCTTCTTCGACTTTTTCTGTATAGAGGGGCTCCCATTTTTTATTATACCTCTGAAGGATTACGCGGGATGGATTAATACTGTTATTTTTAAACCATGATTTCTCAACTCTGAACCCTATTAACCCATTTGAAAGGGATGAAGAATTCCCTGCACTTTTTTCTCCTACCCAGGTATTAAAATATTTATATATTCCTCCGGAAGGACGGTCTGAGACAAAGGTTGACTTGCCTTTAAGTTCTTCTATCGTTGTTGTTGTCTTCAGAAACGTTCTCTTTGCATCAAATTCGATATACTGAACACATGTACTACCTTGCGGGAACTCAAATCTCACATGGGTATCACTCATGACATATCTGGTGGCAAGCTCCTTGGAAGCTACATTTTTGGCCGGCTCCTTAGAAAAACTGCTTCCAATGCTGCTTCCGGAGCCGGAACTGGAACCGGAACCGGAACTGGAACTGGAGTCGGAGCTGGAACCGGAATTATCTCCCCCGCCGTCATTTGAAGTGCTTTCCATAGTGATGGTTGCAGTTAATGTATTCCGGTTGTTTGTTTCATCAGTTTCAGATATTACTGAATCCGGATCTACCAACGCCGTTACCACTATACTTCCTTCACCTGTTGGAACCCAGTAAAAAGTACATTGTTTAGCCTCACCTATGGCAAGTGCGGGAACCGGTAGAGAACCATTTAACATAACATTGTTAGCATCGCCAGCTCCATTTATAAAGTATTTGAGCTTGCTGGCAGGTGAAGTTCCGGATCCAATGTTTTTTATTGTTGCAATAAAAGAAATATTATCTCCTACTTTTGGAGTTGCAGGGTTTAAAGAAATCGCTTCTACTACCAGGTCTGGAGGCAAGCCTTTTACTTTTAAGGTCTTTGTAAGCACATTATTACTTTCGTTTCTCTCAAGCAGCGTGTTTCCGGAATCAGCAACTACTTTAACCTCCATCTGCCCTTCCTTAACTTGATCCGGAGTCAAAGAAAATGAAAGATTTGCGCTTGCTCCTACTACAAGAGACGGAATGCTAATATCCTGACCTGAAATCATATTAGTAGTATAATATGTTGCAAGTGCTTCTACGGAAGGAGCTGTGCCCTGGTTCACCACAGAAAAGGTGAAATTCAAAGCTTGTCCTGCTTGAGGTACAGCCGGGTCCGATACGATGTTTTGGATTATCAGGTCCGGGCGTGGATTTTCAACTAATAGATCAATCTCTTTTTGACTATTATCTATACCATCAATAGATGCCTTTAGAATTACAATGCCTTCACTATTAGGAGCAGTCCATGCTTGCGAAAATGTCACTTCTGCTTCGGGAGAAATTGAGTCCGAATAATACAAACTGCTTACGTCACCTATTGAAAGGTTCAGGTATACCGGATTTGAAGCTAAATTTCCTACATTTTTTACCGATGCATAAACAATCACATTACTACCAGGTGTCGGAGCTGTGGGATCGGTGTAGAATTTCTCAATAATAAGATCGGAATGTGGCGTATCGTTTGTCGAATCCGTGCCGTCTCCAAGCTGTCCGTCCAAAGCTAATACCAGGTTAGGGACTACTCCGAGGATTATTA
>JAUPKV010000180.1 GCA_030837265.1 Methanobacteriota archaeon | reverse complement strand
CTTTTTGGTTTCTCAAATATCTTATAATAAACTCTGCCCGATGTCAAGTCAATTCCAGCAAGTAGCGAAAGAGTTCCATGTCTTATATACTCATAATCTCTTGCGATTGTGGAATAAAGATCCTTTACTGGCATAAGATCTGGATAAGCGTTTCCAATTGCCTGAATACCTGGTTTTTCATCAAATGAGATAATTACTGTTTTGATTTCTTCATTTTTTCTTTTTTTTCATTTAGTCTTTTAGCTTCTCTATAGGTGTCCAGGACGTTGGCTGCTTTTTTATCAAAATCAGGGTCAACTTTGGCAATGTAACCGCTAATCTTATGTGGTTTTATTTTACTTGCATTAAGAATTTTTGAGATTGTCCCCTGATTTATCTTCGATAAATCAGGATGTCCGGCTTTGATACAATTCTCCCTTATATGTTTAGCAAGGAGCCTCTGTGTCCAGATTTCATGAGGATAACCGATATCTTTTGGTTTCATACATGCAAGTGAGATTATCCAAGCTCGTGATTCAGCACTAATATCTTGAGGTCTTCCACTTCTTGATTTATCTACCAAGCCTTCTTTAACTCCAAAATCCAAAACTCTGTGTATCCACAATCTTACAGTTTTGTAATCTATTTTCAACTCCCTGGAAATCTCAGTATCGTTTTTTCCCTGATGGCTTAAAAGCAATATTTTGGATCTTTCAACAATGCTTGCAGCTTGATTTCTAGAACGACTTAACCTTGTTAGATAATCTAATTCTTCTTGCGTAAATGATAATTTAGGACGACAACTTATTCGAGGCACAAATATAATTATCGAATGATTAATATATAAATTTATGGATTTAAATTGAAATCGATACACTAGTGCTCCGATTCCAAGATAAATCTACAATTAAGAGTTAATTATAGTGGAGAATTCAAACACTGAAGGGCAGGGAAAAACCAAATAATGTCTATAAACCGCGGAAGACGCGGAAGACGTAGAAATAATGTGCCCTTTTATAGACATGCCAAATACCCAACCTTCCTTAATTTAAATTCAACATTTAATTTATGATAAACTTTGAAATCGATGCACTAGGTACCTGTCACGTGACCTTATGAGGGTGGCTTTTTATCTCGAACCTTGAATCCGATGATTCTTTAGTCAATATATCCCGAAATACCGAAAACAAGCTTTTTTACCTGTCAACTACGGGATAAAGAAGGTAGTAAAAATACTGTACATCCTACATCCAAATACTTACAACCTACATCCGGCAGCAAGCACATTATAATATCTAAATATCCTTGATTATTATTTTTCGTAGGTTCATTTATAAATCAGTATCTTGCGAGCTATATGTTTAACCTGATTTGTCATTTCACTATTTAATATAAATCTATATTAATGATGTCATGGTTAACATTCAGTACTTTTTAATTTAAATTGAATATCAAAAGTTCCGAAAAAAAGATATCAGTAGAGAAATTGAATTGACTTTTGTGTCGACCTACCGAAAGTGGGTCTCATTTTCTTCTACAAATTGATTTAATGAGATCTACTAAAGCTATGTAAATTGGGAACCCTGAAATTATTGCTGTTTCTTTCTTGCCGAGATTTGCAGAAATCTAAGATCCTATACTTTCAGATAAATATCTCAACTTTCAAATTCTTGTACTGTCCATCCATAGCTTTTTGTAATATAGTTTACTACCTGCTGGGCCAGACTCTCAAGAAAGTCACGTATATCCTGTGAGATACTTTGAGAAATACGGGAAGCAAAATTCAGGCTGCCTATAATTTCTCCTCTATATATCATGGGAATTACAGCTAAAGCAGTGATTTTTTCTTTCCGGATCAGTTCAGCCATTTTATCCGAGAAAAAGTCCATACTGTAGACAGGTTTTCCATTACATATCTGTAACGCTTCAGGAGAATCTAATTCAAATGTCGATATACTTTTCACAAATTCCGGAGAAAATCCTCTATATGCAACCAGTTTTATCTGATCAAAGAGCTCATCTTTCAAGTATATTCCTCCGGCATTCAGCTCTTCTACTCTCATGCAAGCATCAAGCACAAGGTTAATCATGGTCTGAAGTTTCCAGGTAGTACTCAAGGACGCTCCCAGTTCTCTCTGGATTTCGAGCATTAACTGTGCTTTCTTTCTTGCGGTTATATCGATAACAATCCCCTGAAAACCGGTCACATTTCCATTACTGTCTCTCTGGATATAGGTACGTTCCTCAACCCAGCGAATATTGCCATCTCCAGTATAAATTCTATATTCTATCTGAAAAGAATCATAACCTTCACTTATTGAACGTGCAAGATTTTTAAGTACTGAGTTTATGTCATCTTTGTTAAATATATTCGCATAAAGTATCTTTCCAGATGTGAAATCTTCCGCTGTGTACCCGAATTGAGTCACATTTTCTGAGACAAATTCTACAGGCATATTCTCTATATCCTTTCCTAGAAAAGCTACTACCGGGCTTTTGTTAATTATCGTTTTCAATACTCTCTCTGTCTCGAGGGATTTCATGAGGGCTTCTTCTATTTCTTTTTTGGGAGTTATATCAAACACTATTCCCTGAAAGCAGGTCACACTCCCGTCTCTGCGAATAAAGGTTCTTTCATTTACCCACCGAAGATCCCCGGCTTTTGTAAAGATCCTGTACTCCGAGTTGAAACTTACTTCACCTTTCTGGATTAATCTCTCAAGCTCTCTTTCTACTCTTCTCAAGTCATCGGGTTGCATAATTTCCCCATAAAGGATTCTCCCGGATAGAAAATCATCAACCGTATATCCAAACTGTATTATGTTTTCAGAGACAAAAACAGCAGGCCAGTATCTTTCGTTTTTCCAGAGGAAGACTACAGCAGGACTGTTATTTATTGCTGTTGTCAATATTCGCTGCATACCAAGTACTTTTTCCAGTTTTTCTTCGCTGTCTTTTCGCACTGTAATATCAAGCACAACTCCCTCGAAGTGGGAAATCTTCCCATCCGTACCTCTCGGGATAAAGGTCCTTTGATTTATCCACCTTACATCCCCGGTTTTTGTTAAAATCCTGTACTCGAGAATGAATCCGGATCCTCCCCTGTCAGAAGCTCCCCTTTCAGAAGCTCCCCTTTCAGAAGCTCCCCTTTCAGAAGCTCCTCTTTTTACATATACTTCAAACTTCTCACGAACAT
>JAUPKV010000179.1 GCA_030837265.1 Methanobacteriota archaeon | reverse complement strand
TCACACATAGCGCTTAAAAATTCGACATTATCTATAATCTCATTGTCAGAATTATGTAATATTCTATTACAAAACTCCCTATTATCTAAATTAACCCAGTCAAGTGCCGAAATAATCTTTCTAGGTATTCTTTCTTCGTTTTCTTGAACATATAGATTTACTTCGACAGCGGGAGCAATGAAAGAGCAAATCTTCTCCAGTTTCGGTTTCTGTCCATGGTAAATTTTCGGCATTCTAAATTGTAGTTCCTCTTCCGTCCAAATACGAATTCGTGTCCCACCGTCTCTTAAATATTCATTCCTTTGAGCTTCTCGGAGTAGTGGGCGGGATTCTACACCACCACTGAATTCCAATACTATCGTATCTTGCTGAGCACGATCATAACGGCGAGTAACAATCTGAACGTGTTTTCCCCACATGAAAACTGAAAAAAAGCCTATTCCATATCTACCGATAGATTGAAATCCTTTTGCTAATAAGCCAGGATGTTCTTCACGCATTAATTGAGATCCCCATGAGGAATTTCCAAAGTCTAAAAAGGGACCTTTTAAGATCTCTGAGGACATTCCAATACCGTTATCTTCGATTTCAATCCAATAACCGTCAGAATCTTTTCCTGACCGGACAATTATATCTCCCCAGTCATTGGGTCTATTTTCAAGAATTCTTCTTGCCTTGATAGCATCTATAGAATTTTGAATTAGCTCCCGAAGAGGAATTGTATTGTCTCTTCCGTAGAGTTGCTCCCCTCCAAGGTTGTAGACAAGCGATGAAACATTTGAAACCTTTATACTTGCATCTACAGGAGCCCAACCTTTTGTTGGTATTAATCTCTCTAGGCGGTCAGGATCTTCAATTCCAGCTACGCTTCTAACACAAAATCTAGGTCTGTTTTTATCCGCAAGAAGAGCATCTACTTCTCCAAGTTCTCGGTTAACCATGCGTAGGGTATCATAGCATAACCACCATGAATCAAAGTCATTAATTGGAAATGAACTTCCTGAAGTAAACGAAAACCTATCTGACTCTATTCTCGGCTTGTTTAGCTTTCCTTGGAATTTCCAGTGCTCATCTGAGTATTTTGAAGGTTTACGTAATGCTCTTAGAAATCCAGGAGCTCTTGAGCCGTCCAGATGGCTTGCGTCTGCCAAACGTAAAATACAGGCAATTTTCAGTGGATCTACCGACCATTCATTTGGAAAAATTGAAGGCGATCCGAGAATTGTCTGAAATTCCTCATCTAATCTTTTAACAGGCCACCAGTGGCTATGAGCTATTTTGCCTATAATTGATCCATATATGTCGCGAATTTCTGGATCTTCTATAAGGTGATATCTTTTTGAGTTGTTTGATCCTTCTTTCCATTCCACAAAAGCTAACTCTTCAGCCCTTTCTGCGTGAAGAATACGCAATATTTCTTCAATCGATTTATCTTCAATGTCTTCCCCAGGATTATCAATTTCTTCCTTTTTTGGAAAGCGTCCTAGTTTTTTATTTAAAAAGTAAGTAATTGTATCGTTCCAGTAATCATTTTTACGTAAGGCTTCTTTTCCTTCCGGATAAGCAGCTAGTCCCATTCCAAGATCATGAATCAGAAAAGATCCCCCAAGGACAAAAGCTTCAGCCGGTGTCAGAGGATAATCTGGACCAATTATCAGATCGGCTAATTCCCATAAAGCATCTATATGTGTTATATCGTGAACAGTGAAATCAGGAAGGTCTCGAGAAATTTCTTTTGAAAGCACTTCTGCACGTTCTCGAAATTTTATGAAATCATTTCTTAATCTATCTCTTGCTGATGAATCTATATCTATTTCTTGGGAGGCAAGTGTACGCTGCCAAATCTTTGTTCTAGTAATTTCCACTGGCAATGGTTCAGACATAGGTTTCAGATCTTAGGAGTCAATTATGTTATGGAGAAACACTTAAAGTATGCGTATGTGTGTATTAATTTTTTTATTTGTCATTTTGAAATGTGTATTTACGATATGTTTTATGAATTCCAAAAGAATCTTTTATTTCAACTATTCAGGTAGCTTTTAAAGGCTACAATTTTTCCTCATTTCGAGAAAGTGTATATATTCTTCAATCTTCCAGCCTCACACATCAATTGATGAAATTTATATCTCCTGCTTCTCATACTCCTATCATGATGCCCTCGTTGTTGAGTCCCAGGCAGATGCCTTCAATAGAAGGTATCCGAATTCCACTGAACTGCTATGTTGTGCTTAAAGAGCCTGCTCTTCTTGCTGGCATGTCCCGTCCGGGGAAGTCTACACCATGGGAGAAAATTGGTGAAGCTGGTTTTTCAAACGTAGTCTGTCTCAGCAGTTCGGAGGTTAATTACGACCCCTATCCTCTCAAAGTGCTTTTCTCTGCAGAATTAGAAGATCTTTATCATGGTTATGACCCGGAGGATCCAGAAAGAGAGGAGCGGCTTATCAGACAGGCAACTGCTGTTATAAGAAATAAAATGGATGAAGGAGAAGGTATCGTTGTCCACTGCATGGGAGGCATAGGCAGGACAGGCACGGTTCTCGGATGTGTACTCAAAGACCTTGGATTTTCGGTGAATGAGGTATTGAATTATCTTGACGAAATAAATATGCACAGAGGCTTTGGAGGATGGCCGGAAACCGAATGGCAGGGGGAAATGGTACTAAAGTACTAACAAAATTTTAAGATTTGTTTGATGACGTTTTGATAGGGAACGCTTTTTTGATAGATTTTGAAGGGGTAACACTCCAAAT
>JAUPKV010000178.1 GCA_030837265.1 Methanobacteriota archaeon | reverse complement strand
GAAGTTTTTAGGTTACGCCAGAATAAAATCATAACCCTCAAAACCAATAAGCTATTAAGCAATCAATCACAAACCCTATCTGTTATTTTTACCTAATTTTATTTTCTTAACAATCATATTTTTGCTCAGCTTTAAAGGTGGAACTATGCCTCACATAATGGAATTACTTGGAAAAACAAGAGTAGTCGTAAAAGATGGAAAAGTCATCGAAGTCGGAGAGCCTGAAGTTAAATGGTGCCCCCTTTTTGCCAAAATCCGCGGAATCCAGAGAATTACCCCTGAAGAAGTCAAAAAGAATATGGAATTCAGGATCAGCGACTTCGGGATGTTTACTGACAAACGCAGGCTGGAACTCGAAGACTTTGTAGGTTTTGGAGCATCCGAAGTCATGATGACAGGCCTGAGCAGAGGCTTGCTTGACACAACCGTAACCGCCTGTGAAGGCGCAGGAACGGTCATTTCCAACAACCCCATCCTTGTCCAGGGCATGGGCGGAAGGATGTCCGGTCTGGTCGAAACCGAGCCCATCGAAGGCATCATAAACGGGATTACCGAACGCGGAGGAATTGTGCTTGACCCCTCAACTGCCGTAATGGACCCTGTTGCAGGAGTGAAAAAGGCAGCCGAACTCGGTTACAAAAAGATCGCAGTAACCGCAGCTTTCGGTGAAACCGCAAAAGAGTTACGGAAGCTTGAAGCCGAACTCGGGCTTGATTTGATAGTAATTGGAGTCCATGTTACAGGTTTGACCAGTGACGAAGCCCAGGTCCTTGTGGAAAATTCAGATATCGTAACCAGTTGTGCTTCAAAGCCAATCAGGGATCTTGTAAAGCCTCTCGCTCAGGTAGGGACTGCAGTACCGCTTTTTGCCCTTACCCAGAAAGGAAAGGAGCTTGTGATCGAAAGAGCAAAGGACATTAAAAGCCCGATTCTGATCAATACCATGGCACTGCCTGTGCTGCCAGAGCACAAACAGCCTAAGGACCTAAAATAAAGCGAAATAAAAATGGCGTTAAAGCTGTTATTACTTTTTTTACCTATTTTTACCTATTTTTACCGTTTATTAACCCTTTCTTTAGCATTTAACGCCTTTATCTGGTTTCTTACCTTTTGCATTTCCTTTTTTTCTTTATCTTCTCTTTTTAGTCTTCCTTTTGATCTTCGTTTTAGCCTTCATTTACCAGGGTGGATCACATATTTCTAATTTCTACGATAAGATTATATTTTTTTAGAAATTATGAATGTTATATTTCTGAAAAACGTTGTATAAATATCCAGGGAGAATTAAATGACTTCCATATCAGGTGACAAAGAGCTTATGACTACAACTCTTGAAGAGATAATTATCACCGAGAAAGACAGACTTTTGCGTTTCATAAAAGAAAGAAACAATTACATAAGAAATCTGCCTGAAATTGAAAAGAAAGCATTTATCGAGTCAATAGAGAAGATAAAGGAAAGTAAGGGTAAGATAGAAAGGCTGCTCTTGAAAAAGGAAATTAAAAGAGGCATTGACGACCTTCTTTTCTCTTTTGAAGAGCTACCCCTTTTTGGAAAAGAATACTGGTTTATGAAATTCACAGCTAATGACGGGTCCAGACGCCAGTTTTTTCTCACATTTGGCAGGAGTGCCGGAGATATCGAGGTCAATGGTAAATATGTGGAGAATAGCAGGATAATAGACGATAAAACCGAGGGGTATTGCGTTTCCTGGGCATATGATGAGGTACAGAGAGATATCGCCGATAATCGGGGGATCATTGAGGTGAAAAATGATAGGGTCACCTGTTCAAGTAAAGAAACGAAAGCAGAATTCTATGGTTCCTTCCCGAAATATGTGCTTGATATTTCAAACAACGGCGAAAAAATTTGCTGCCTGGATATAAAAGAGCCATCGGACAGCAATTATAACTCAGAAGTATCCGAACAGTTCAGAGGCTTATTCGGGTACAGGCTTGCAAACCTGTATTTTGATTTCGAAGGCGTATTGTTTGAGAACGGTTTTTCAGGGAAATGCTATGCTCAGAAAGTAATTGTTATAGGACCTTTTATTCCCTGGAAATGGTCCAGGATCGTTTTCAGGAACGGATCAATTCTAACCTATTACATCCCGAATATAGAAATTGGGGGAGTAGAATACAATATATACAACTCTCTGGACTTCTATGATGCTGAGACTGGGAAGATGCACAGATTCAAAAAGGCAAAAGTGAACGAATATCCGTCGGAAAAGGGAGACAAAAGGTGGATTATTACTGCTGAAGATGGTAAAGTATTCATGGTCACGAAGAGCTACTGCAAAGAGACTTTCAGCTTCACAAATAACTTCAATTTCAGGTATATTGAAAACCTTGTAGATGTTGTCGATTTTCAGGTCGAAACTGAGGATCGGGTTATAACATTGCAGGAAACGGGAAGTGGACTGGGCATGGTGGAAGATACTTCAGGGTTCGTAATATAAATTTAGAAAAACCTAACTTTTTTCGTTAGCTCATTTCTTAATTCATTTTTTGCAGACCCTTTTCTCATATCTGAGCCTCTCAGATACCGGGTATGAAGCTCTCTGCAAAGACGATTTCTCTTGCTGATGTGACGGGATAGAGGCTCTTTCAGGGGAATGTGGGGAATAACTCATGAAAGTTTACACTTTGAAAGTTTATTCTCTTCACCATTTCACACTTCAGGAATACTGCTTAAAATCAACTTTATAAGATCCTAAATATTTGTTTTGCCTCTAAGGGATTTATACAGCTGGATAACTTTAAAGGTCATGACAAAAACTTTAACAATAAAGCAGGAAGATATAGAAGCATGAAAAATGGCAGCAAGAAGGGAAGCCAGCCTGAGAGCCCGATAATATCCGAAGAAAAGGAAGTGGTGGAAGTAATAGCTATCAGGGAAAAGCTTTCTGAAATGCACAGTGACATTAAAAAAGTCATGGAATTTACCAGCAAGCTGCGTTTAGAAACTGCTCTTGAGAGCTCAAGGCATGAGTATTCAAATGCTCTTCTCAGCCACCTCTTCGAAGATATCGATACCGTGCTTGAGCGTAATATGGTGAAAAAATGTCCTGAAAAACAAAAATGCACCTCTGCATTTACATCTCTCCTGCAGCAGAATGCACAGCTTATAAAGAAAAAT
>JAUPKV010000177.1 GCA_030837265.1 Methanobacteriota archaeon | reverse complement strand
TGGGTCTATTTGGTGTTCTTGCTAATTTTGTCTACCATTATGGATCTAAACATCATTAACCAGATACGATCAGCCTGAAGACATTAGAACCGATATCTATTTAGGAGCAAGTCGGGTTAAATTCCGGTTTATCTTTTCATCTAGCTTGCTTCTAAGCTATTTTTTATTGTTAAAATGCATTCTATTTTTTATTGTTAAAGTGCATTTTTAAAAAAATATTTGAGGTTATTTTTTCTTCATTCTACAAATAAAATCAAATTCATCCCTTGAATTCCACAGAAAGATATGGTGCCCAGTTGCTATAGAGTTTCCAATCGACTAAAGATTCCATATTGTCTGTTTCAATATCAAATTTCCATATAATAGGTTCTTCTCCTGCCCTGGCGAAACTAACATTGACAGTAACTCCGGGTGAAAGAACAGATTCTGTGGTTTCTCCGGTATCTGCTTGTATTCTGACTGTTATTCTTTCGGAACTAAGTCCAGTAATTTCAAAATGTATTGAATTCCCGGCTTCAACTTCGAGATACCTATCCCCTCGCCACGTACCTTCTGCTATGAGTATGCGTCCCTGACTATCGGTTTGATTGGAGTGCACGGTCGTAGATGGGGTTGAGGGTCTTGAAGTAAAAGATTCCCTCTGTTCCCGTTGATGTGGCTTTGCTGCGAGTGTCGGAACTCCAGGTTTTGGGACAGGAGGTGCATGTATTCCTGTAACCTCAGGGGCCCGAACATGGGGAACCTCTGGTGCTCTTGGAGGCTCATTCCAGTGTGCCTTTGCTGGCTGAACCGGAGATTCAGGCTCCAGTGGAGTCCTAACTTCAGACACATATGGTTCCGGAGCTCCTGATACAGGAGGTTCTGATGGTCCGAAATAAAATTCATTATCAAGGCTCCCTATTGTTTCAGGCCCCACTACTCCGTCGACTCTCAGTCCGCGTGATTCCTGGTAGCTTCTGACAGCTAACTCGGTTTCGTCCCCAAAAACTCCGTTTGCTCCAATATTGGGCACAGGAAAGCCCAAAGCTATAAGAGCCTCCTGGATTTTCTTTGTTGCAAGGCCGCTTTCGCCTCTGCGAAGGACCCTTTCGTTGTCATAGCAAGCCTCTAATACCTCGTCACCTGCAAACCTCTGCGATTTTAAATCATGACCAGTCCCAATAGTCATATTCAACCCCCATTTTATTACATAATTTAGTTCTTCAGTTTGATTATCCACAATACTAATACTAACCTTAAATTTTCAATAAATAGGTAGTGATATTAAAATATATAAGTTTGTATAAAAATTATATTTATTTAAAAAGTATCCTGGTTTAAGGTAGAAATTTTCCATTTATCTAAAAAAACCAGTAAACAATAATCAAAGCTAGTATTAACAATCCCAACAGCTGCAACACTGGAAATCCTTTAAGAGGTAGGCCGTTAAAGATTATGATAGTATTTTAATATAATGGATTTCATCTTATATTTATCAGTATATAAAATTAATTGTTATTGTGGGGGGAACCGGAACGAGTGATGACAGCTTACTTGAAAAGCTTAAAAACCTCGATTTTATAAAGATGGATCGTCGGACTTTTATTAAGGCAGTTAGTGCGCTTGGAGCCTCATTGTTTTTGCAGACTTATAAAAGCGATATAGCAAAAGCCCTTCAACTTTCTGAAACGAAAGTATTGTGGCTCCATGGGGTAATGGATAGCGGCTGCACCATCTCAATGCTGGACGGAGGATCGCCTGATATCGTAGAGTTTCTTCAGGTTTATAATCTAAAATTGCTCTACCATGAAGTTTTAATGATGCAGCAGGGAATTTTCGTAGATGGAAAACTTGCAAATACCAGTGATCTGAACTCTGAGATTCTACTGGATGAGATTCTGGGAAGGGAAAAAGGTTATGTTCTGGTTTCCGAAGGAGCTGTCGCGAATGGACCTCAAGGTTCCGGAAAATATCTCATGTATGGGGGCAGGCCCTATAAGGATATTTACGCGAAAGCTGCACAAAATGCTTCTGTAATTGTTGCAATCGGGAATTGTGCGACTAATGGTGGGGTGAACTCTGCTAAGAGTGATATAGTGGAACTTCTGGACCCTCGTGGAATTGCCTTTACTATGGAAGATTCCTCAAAAGGGATATTAAAGCTTCTTGGCATCGAGAAGCCTGTAATTAATCTAGCCTGTTGCCCTACCCATCCGGACTGGGTTTTTTTAACAATAGGCGCCGTTGTCCTGGGAAAGATAAAGGTACCCGACGATTTGCCTTATGTACTGGATCAGTGGAAGCGTCCTAAGGTTTTCTTCCCGCCTGACCATGTTATTCATGATAACTGCTCACGTCGCGGATACTATGACCGCGGAGAGTTTGACCTGACAGTAGGCGGACCTAAATGCCTCTGGAAACTGGGGTGCAAGGGACCTTATACCCATGCAGACTGTGCCACCCGTCACTGGAACGGCCATCTCAATTACTGTCCTCAGGCAGGTTCTCCCTGCATAGCCTGTGCGGAACCCGGTTTCCCGGATTCTTCAAGGCCTTTTTTCGTGGAAGCTGAGAAAACTGGAATTGTAGGTACCAATATCAGTACTGTAGCGGGTGTAGCTATAGGGGGCGCGCTGCTTGCTGCCGGTGCTCATGCTGTCAGGAGAACTGTCATGAAAAGACCTGAGGATGAGGCAGATTCTGCCGAAGAGAGCACTCCGAGAAAAATCGGAGGTGAAAAATAATGGTACAGGTTACCGTTGATCCTCTTACGAGAATTGAAGGGCATTACAGGATCAATACCGAAGTCAATGGGGATGGTGTAATCACTGATGCCCAGAGTTGTGGCTTGCAGTTAAGGGGTTTTGAACGTCTCCTGCAACATCAGGACCCCAGGGATGCGGCACTTCTGTCTCAGAGGATTTGTGGGGTCTGCCCGGTTAGCCACGGTATAACTGCAGCAAATGCCCTTGATGAACTTTTCGGGGTTGCAGGCGAGGTTCCAAAGAACGGACTTATAATGCGAAACATACACCAAAGCCTGAACTATATGGCCAGCCACGCAGCCCATATCTACGTGCTCTGGGGTCCTGATCTTGCAAACCCGGCTTACCGTGATATCCTGGTAAAATATGGGGATGTCGGAAATGCAGTATGGAAAGAACTTCAAGGACGTTTTGCACCTTTAATTTATCAGCTTAACGGCACCAGTTATCCAGCCGGTTCGTCCTATCTCGCAGCTATAGTAGAATTCCGCCGCTTGCACGAAGCCATTTCTCTTATTGCCGCTAAGATGACTCATCCGGTTCTCCAGAACGTTGGGGGAGTGGTCTATTCTCCGACAGTTGCTGATATCGGGCAAATTGTAAGCTATGTATCGAAGACGATAGAGTTCGTTGAAACTTTTACTCTTGGTGTCTCCCCTGATACCTGGATTGAAAATACTTACAGGGCTTCTTCTCCGCAAAAAGCTGTCAATTTTGTTATCAGCCACCTCCAGGATCTCCTGAATAAATCCGGTGCCAGCAATGACTTTTCACACGCTTCAGGTTGGGGCGATGTCCCTCTCTATACGGCTTTCGGTTCGGAACTGGTCGGAGAAAAGCTGCTTGGTCTGCCAATCAGTATGAAACATGATCGTGCAGGAGGGTACAAGGACCCGGATAAAATAGGTTTCCTTTCATATGGGGTTTTTTTCAAGCCTGAAAATGGGGACGGGTATGATCCGACAAGTCCGGCTGGCAGCAGGGTTATCACATCAGGCTATATGAATGGACGTTTACAGCCTGGAAATTTCGACTATCAGAAGATCTCTGAGAACATTACCCATACCTTCTACATAGACAATGAAAAGGACAGGCCTCCCTGGAATGGGGTTACGGTACCGGAAGAAAATCCTGAAGAAATTAATTATACTCGAGGTTCGCAGAGCCGTTATTCCTGGGTAAAAGCTCCTCATTATAGCGGCATCCCCTGTGAGGTTGGCCCTCTTGCCCGGATGTTAATTATGGGGGAACCTCTTGTCACCGGATTGGCAAAAACCTTCCAGGATAACGGCTATTCCCCTGCAAATAATTATACTCGTATGGTTGCAAGGATGCAGGAAATTCTGGTAGTCTACCCGGAGCTTATGAAATGGCTCACACAGGATGTTCAACCAGGTGGAAAGGTTGCTGTACATACCGAACTCTCCATGGCGAAGAGTTCTGCCGGGATGGGCTTATGGGAAGCTCCGCGAGGAGCACTGGGGCACTGGGTAGCTACAGGCCCGGATTCAATGGTAACTCTGTACCAGGCTGTGGTCCCAAGTACCTGGAACCTTGCTCCCAGGAATTCGCAGGGAATTCCTAGCCCGGTCGAACAGGCACTGATAGGCACTAAAATCTCAGCCGCAGAAAATGCCCTGGGAGTGGATTATTCGAATCCTCTGGGAATCCTGCATACAGCACGTTCCTATGATCCTTGCCTTGCATGTGCGGTGCATACGATTGATAGAGCCGGAAAGCATCCGGGTTATACAATCAAGGTGGTCTAAAGAAAAAGGAGGGATGAGATAATGGTAAGATCTGCTCAAAGACCCGCTTCCAGGAGAATGTTTGTCGAACGTTATACCTGGCTTGAAAGACTCACTCATCTGGTGCATCTAATTTCAATGTTTATCCTCCTAATTACGGGGTTTAAAATTTACTTTGGCTGGGATTTCATGGCTTTTCAGACAGCTCGAACATGGCATATGATTGCTGTGCCTTTTTTCCTGGTAGCAAACTGGATTCTGGTCCCATACAACCTTTTTTCCTGCAAAGGGGAAAGGTGCAGTGTAAGGGACAGGATAGTTCATTTCAAAGACCAGTACGTTTTTGGAAAAGCTGATGCAGAACGCCTTGTAGACATAATTAAGAATTTTTTTGGAAAAGGCAGTTATCCGGCTTTTACAATTTATGATGAAAGAGAAGGCCATTACGTTACAAAGCTTCATCCTGTACTCAAAATATTGATTGTTCTTGAAAGCATAGCAATCGTAATTGTTGCAATCACAGGGGTAGTGCTCTACAACGTTAACTGGGCTCCTTTTGGCATTCCAATATCGGCATGGATACTCTCGGTAACCTGGTATTTTGCAGCTTTTTTCAATGCCAATGCCTTAGGGGTGCTTCGCCTGCTGCATCTGCTTGCAGCTTACTGGTTTGTATTTGAGATTATAATTCATGTAGGAATTCTTGAATTGGATCTTGATGCCTGGAAATACCACAAGGCAATTTTCTGGTCAGGAAAAGAGGATCTTTCAGACAGACATTTTGTCAAAGTGATTGAAGAAGGGGATCAAAAAGGCATTACAAAAGAGTATTGAAATAATTAATTGAAATAATTAATCCAAAAAGTTAATTTTTAAACCAGGATAATAAGTGTAAGTCCTATTCCATTTTAAAACTTTAATACTTTGGATTCCTTAACTTTAAGGAATCCAAAGTTAAGTGTCGCAATTCCTTTGTCAATGTGTTTATTTTTCTTCATTCATTGATAGTTCTTATCTTCCCCTACCGAAACATCTCCAGTCCCAGTCCTTACAGACCCATCTCCAGCTCCAGTTTTTACAGAACCGCTCTCGGCCCCAATCTCCTTGGCCCCAATCTTTACAGAACCGCTCTCGATCCCAATCATCACAGACCCACCTGCAATTCCGATCGCCACCACCTTGCCAGCCCTTAGTTTGAGGTTGTGCGATCACTACGGTGACCATCATTGACATTGCAAACAAGACTAGGATAGAAATACAAAGTATCTTTTTTGTCCTACCAGACGTTTGTTTTCCCATTTGTCCACACTCCCAATTACTATTTTAGTTTGATACAATTTGAAGGCTATCGGTTTTTCATTCACTTCCAGTTGGCCGCTGTATCGAATAAAAACTTTTTTCCTTTAATCATTCAGTGCCGATGATCTGCATGCCGGGAAAGTGATTTCAAAATGTACCAAAAAGGATTATTATTCCTAATAGATAATATCTATAGAAATATAAATAAGAAACCAATATTAATTAAAAGCTGGAGTTATCTTGTCTAGCTTCCTCAAATGCATCCTTTTAATGTTATTTTTCAGACCTCATTCTCACAATTCGCAGAACGCTGCAAAAGGACACCTATTTATTCAATATTGAAACAGACTAAAGTCCACATCGTCTTGTTGTTATGCTTGAAACATGGTATTCCGGCTTAAAAAGTACAGATCAATCTGCAAAAAGGATGGCGCTGGTTAGCGAGGGTAAATGAAAGTCTATCGTCTATCTTTTTAATACTGACAATGTCACATTTTAATTATTAATTGCTCCACAAAGGGATAACGTTTTTCTGAAAGCAGATCGGTTCTTGGATTTTACAGGTCTCACTTGTTAATTTTTCCGGCAACCGAAATCCTTATTGTAAAGCTCGCTCAATGGCAGGATATGGAAATGCAAAGGGAAATCCAGATAATCTGCGGAACGGTAAAGATTCCGAATCTATCCAGTTTTCTAAAAATCGTAAGTTCTATCGCTTCTGAAAATAAAGTCATTATCCAGGGCCTGAATGCCGATTTGATCGCAGGCGAGAGACATCTTCATTTAGCAATAAAAAAGGCTCTTGGGGCAATTGCGGCGGGAAAAAACACAGCAAAAGATCCCGGAATTGAAATTATGCGGTATGCAGCCGGACAAAGGCAGATTGAGAAAAGTTTTTCGATCGGGCTCCACGAAGGAGTAAATAATGCAGTTTTTGTACTGTTTGGGGAAATAGAGAATTTAATTTCGGTTATCTCTTCAATTAGAAATATAATAGATGAAAAACCATGTTCCGAGCTTCTGGATTATTCTAACTCAAAAAAATCTGGAATTCTCTCTTTGTTTGATATTACAGACGCAGAGATTGAAGCAACTGGTGAAGAGCATATTCCTGAACTGGTGATTGAGAGAGTATCATTGACTGATTTTTCAAAGTGAATAAAGCCTGGATTCTCTAATTCGTAATTCAGATCTTCAAACGTTATCTAGTTCAAAATTATTACTTTAAAAAAGGGAAATAGATGAAGATAACAAGCTTCATCCGTTTTTCCTTTATCAAACGTCTCAATATTCCTATTTTACTTTTCTTTTCTTCGGTACAGGAACACAGCAACAAGGCCAGCTACCCCGATAACAGCTTCAAAGTCAGGCAGACTTGTACCTGGTTTTGCGGTTGAGCCTGGACTTTCCTTTTGCTCAGCAGTCTTGTTAGCATTTGCTGTACTTCCGTTGCCTGAATTATTCTGTGTTTGGCTTACTGTTGCAGGCTGTGATTTATCCCCTGCTCCAGGCTGTATTATCCTAGTTGCCGTACTCTTCCCGGTGATTGCAAAGGGAGAGAATCCGGGTGTTTTTGCTGTGAATTTCAGGTAGTTGTCATCTTCACCTGACAGGGTTGTTGAAAGCTTGTTCCATTTCTTTTCATCATACCTGTTCAAAGTGATGGAAGACTTGTCGATCTTATTACCCTGTACCCAGGATTTCGAAACTTTGAAAGTTATAGCTGCATTTTCTATATTCTTTTCAGTTGCATATCCGCCGTTTCCAACCCAAATGTTCAGGTATTTGTAGACTTCGTCAGAAGGTGCTCCTGAAACCAGCGTGGATTGGTTCTTCAGCATCTCGACAATTGTTGTCGTCTTACCGACTGTCTTCTTTGAATCAAAGGTTATCGATTCGACTGCAGTGACTTTTTGTGTGAAGTCAAACTTCGTATTTTGCCCACTTCCAATGAAAGTTTGTGAAAGTTCTTTGATCTCGACATTGTTTTGAGGCTCAGGTGAACCGCCACCGCCTCCACCACCGCTTCCGCCGCTGCTTGAGCTGCTACTGCTTCCGCCACTACTTCCATCACTGTTTCCTCCATCGGAACTGCTTGCTTCCAGTACAGTTATTATCGCAGTTTTTGAGGAATTCCCGTTTGAGTTGCTTGCTTTCAAGTTTACAGTATAGATTCCCGGGATTGTGTATGTATAAGTAGGATTCGCATCTCCTGAATCACTTGTTCCGTCATTACCGAAGTCCCAGCTCCTCGATGTTGCCTTTAGAGAAAGGTCAGTAAACTGTACGAATAAAGGAGCATAACCATTTAAAGTACTGGAAGCAAAGTCGGCTACAGGAAGAGTTTTATCATTACCCTGTACTTTTACGGTTATTTGTTGAGTTTTGGAGGAAATGCCATTTTCATTAATTGCTGTCAGAGTTACGGTGTAGTTTCCCGGAACCGTGTATAAATGTGTGAAGCTCCCACGGGTATAGTCCGGAATCCCGTTGCTGTCAATATCCCAGCTTCTTGATAATGAGTTCTGTGAAAGATCAGTAAACTGTACAGCAAGAGGTGCAGGCCCGCTGGTAACGTTGGTAATGAAGTTTGCAACTGGAAGTACTGGCAGCCGTGGATTGGATACAGGTACAAGCGGCAGATAATCAGTGACATTGGTTCTATTTTCATTGAGCCATGTGAATGGGTTATCTGCAATCCCGTCTTCGTCAACATCCGGTGCTGTTTCGGAAAAACCCTTCCCATTTGGGCTTCCCCAGAAACTGCCTCCTAAATAAGGCCCACCAACAATGTTTCTACCCTCAATTTTATCGAGACTCCAGGTTGTATCCGTATTATTTACATCAGCATTGATAGTGTTGTTCGCATAGTTATTATAAAAGAGGTTTTTATGGCAGCCTCGACACATAAAAAAGCCGGAAACATTATTCGAAGCAACGATATTTCCTGTGACAGTGCTGCTGGAAGCGGAATCAAAATGTATACCCCGGCTGGTATTATTTGCTATGTTCCTTGAGACTATATTAAAGTTAGAATAAGATATCAGGATACCGTAGTTATTGTTCTCGGATACAACGTTGCTTAATATCGTACTCGAATTAGAAGCTCTAAGGTAAATTCCTCTGTCATTCCTGGTCGCTATATTAATTTTTAGATTATTGTCGTTCGAATTCATTAAATAAAAACCAAGACCTTTATTTGAGTATACCTGGTTGCCTGTCATACTATTACTACTGGAATTCTCCAGAACAATACCGTGATTGTTGAAATATATAATATTATTTAAGATTGTGTTTTTTTCCGACCTGACGAGATGGATGCCATCCTGCACGTTCGAATGTATCCTGTTGTCCGAAATTTCGTTATTATTCGAATCACTCAGAGATATCCCAATATCATTATACGACAAATCATTGTTGTTGATATTGCAGTTACCATTCTTCGAAAGTCGAATGCCGGTTACACCTATATATCCGCCAGACCTGATATTGAACCCGCTAATCGTTACGCCATTTAGGCCGGAATAAAATACATTCGAATTTTCTTTATTAGCCATAATTATTGTATCTTCAGGATTTCCTGATTCGGACTTAATCACCAGATTCGGTTTATTTATTGTTATAGTTTCGGAATA